>DATGSL010000099.1:0-4131 GCA_035302665.1 Opitutales bacterium
GTGAGGAATCCGCGCTTCGATCGGCGGACAGAATCCTTTGAGATCTTTCTCTTTCAAAACGGTGAAACCATCTTCGTAGCGCGATCCGGTTTCCGGTTGGCCTTCTCCGAAAAAGACAAAGTCGAGTTTCAACGTCGCACGAACCGCGATCGCTTCTTCCTCGCCTTTTAGACGACTGATACTCTGGCGCAAAAGTTGGCAATAAAGTTCGAAACCGACGCCCGCGATATGTCCGCTTTGGGCGGCACCGAGAAGATTTCCCGCGCCGCGGAGTTCCAAATCGCGCATCGCGATGCGGAATCCGGCGCCGAGCTGTGTGTTTTGCCGAAGAGTTGCGAGCCGTTTGCGGGCGAGATCGAGGACCCGTCCATGCCGCTGCAGCAGCAGGTAAGCGTAAGCTTGATGGGTAAATCGACCGACCCGGCCGCGGATTTGGTAAAGCTGCGAAAGGCCGAAACGATCGGCCGCATCGATGATGATCGTGTTGCAGTTCGGGATATCGATTCCCGACTCGATGATTGTCGTGCAGACCAGAACATCGTGTTGGCCGTCGACAAATTCTCCCATGATCCGCTCGAGCTCATGTTCTTTCATCTGGCCGTGACCGACGACGACCCGGGCTTCCGGCACCAACTCGCGCAGGCGGGAAGCGACAGCTTCGATCGAGCCGACGCGATTATGCAGATAAAAGACCTGACCGCCGCGCCGGAGTTCGTAGCGGACAGCTTCGGTTACGAGTTTTTCGTCATAATTTTTAACAATCGTTTTGACCGGAAGACGGTTTACCGGAGCCGTTTCGATCACGCTCAAATCCCGCGCGCCGGTCAGCGCCATGTAGAGCGTTCGCGGAATCGGCGTGGCGCTCATCGAAAGAACATCGACCGTTTCGCGCATCCGTTTGAGCTTTTCTTTTTGCCGAACGCCGAAGCGATGTTCCTCGTCAATGATGAGCAAACCGATATCGGCAAAAGTGATTTGGTTGCCCAAAAGCCCGTGGGTTCCGATGACGATATCGATTTTTCCGCTTTTGAGTCCGGCGGCGATCTGCGCTTTTTGCGACGCCGTGCGAAATCCGCTGAGCATTTCGATCACGATCGGATAATCGGCCATCCGTTCGCGAAAGGTCCGGAAATGTTGTTGGGCCAAAACCGTCGTCGGTACGAGCATCGCCACCTGTTTTCCGCCCATCACCGCTTTGAACGCCGCTCGAACGGCCACTTCCGTTTTTCCGAAACCGACATCGCCGCAGAGGAGCCGATCCATCGGCCGACTTTGCTCCATGTCGATTTTCGTTTCCTCGATCACCTTCAGCTGATCTTCGGTTTCCTCGTGCAGAAAAGCGTTTTCAAACTCGCGCTGCCATTCGTTGTCGGCGGGAAAAGCAAATCCTTCACGGGCTTCCCGTTTTGCCTGCAATGCGAGCAGATCGGCCGCCATATCGAGAACTCCCCGTTCGGCGGCCTGGCGGGTTTTTTCCCATTGCTTCGAACCGATCCTGCCGAGCGTCGGACGGGCTTTCGTCAACCCGACGTAGCGGCTTAAAAGATGGCTTTCGTGCAGCGGAACGTGAAGCGTCACGTCGTTTGCGAATTCGATCGAAATCATCTCGCGCGTCTGGCCACGCGATTCGATTTTTCCGATTCCGCGGAACATGCAGACGCCGTGCTGCAGGTGAACGAGATAATCGCCTTCGACGAGTTCTGAGAAATCGAGAAGCTGATCGACCTGTGCACGTTCGACTGTTGCCCGACGTCGGCGCGAAGTGCTGTGACGGCGGTAGCGGCCAAAAATTTCGCTGTCGGATGCGACGACAACTCCGCGGCTCCCCGTTGCGGAAGGCCAGGAAAGCGCCGCTTTTTCCTCGTCGAAAATGACCCGAAAACCTTCGGGGAGATGTCCTCGGAGAAAAACCGGTTGGAGCTCGGCTACAAGTTCGTCTTCCGAAAGGATTTCCTTGAGTCGTTCCTCTTCGCCCTCGTTGTTGGTGACGAGATAGATCTGGTATTTCTCCTTTTGCCAGCGCGTGAGCTGACGGAGAAAATCGAGTCGCGCCTGTTGCTCGGTAAAAAGCCGGTCTTCGCCGATCTTGTCGGTTTCCGGAAACGAACGATAGTGCTCCAGCGGCTCGGATGCATAGCTGACGCGAACCGTGTCGGCGCCAAAGAGCAAAGTGCTCAGATCAAAATCGGAAAGCCCCAGCCAGCTGTCGTCGGTTTTCTCGCGAAGGCGCTGCAATCCGTCGAGCGAATGTAGCAATTCGCCCTCCGATTCCTTCCAAACGGACTCGACCATCTCCTCGAGTTGACTCGGTTCAAGCAGGATCCAATGGACCTGATTTCCGAGATGATCGCTGATGCTTGTGTCGATCTGTTGTCGGAAATGAGAAGGCGATGCGGTGATGGTCACCCGGTCGAGTTTTTTTCCCGAACGCTGGGTCGCCGGATCGAATTCGCGGATTTCGTCGATTTCATCTCCAAAGAAATCGAGGCGAACCGGAGCCGTTGCGGTGATCGGATAAACGTCGATAATTCCGCCGCGGACCGCATATTCGCCGGGCGCCTCGCAGACGATCTCGCGGTCGTAATTGAACGAATCGAACTTTTCGAGAAGATCGGAAAAAACCTCTTCGTCGCCGGTTTTGAGCGTGATCTCCTGTTTCCGGAGATTTTCCGCCGAAGGGAGTTTTTGCAAAAGAGCCCGCGGAGTTGTGACGATGACGAGCGTCGATTTCGCGTTTGGTTGCTCGCGAACTTCCTGCAGACGACTCAAAACAGCCAAACGCTCAATCTCGGTTTCAAAATCCCGTTCGTTTTCGGCGCTGGAAAGCTGTTCAGGAAGAAGCAAAACCTCAAGTTCCAGCTCGGGATCGGCCAATGGTGCGAGAAACTGGAGATCGTCGATCAGCCGGACCGCGAGCTGCGGTTCCGCGGCGACCAAGATCGTCGGTGTTCCGGCTCGCGCAGCAATAAATTCGACCGCGACAGCAGGCGCGGCCGGTGGGCTGACGCCGGAGACGGAAATGCGTCGAACATTTTTGCGTGAAAAGGCTTCGGGGGGAGCGTTGCCGAATCCGGAGCCATTTTTAGGCGCAGCTTCGGTCGTGTTTATCCCTTTTAACAACTTCATTCCCAAAAGGAGAACTTAAACCGATTTCTTTTGCTTTGTCCAATGAGCGAGAGCCTGTAGCGCAGCTTTTTCCTCAGCTTCCTTCTTCGAGCGACCGGTGCCGGTGGCGAGAAGCTCGTCCTGAAGATAGAGTTCCACTTCGAAAAAACGGGCATGAGGTTCGCCACCTTCGCGGCTGATCCGGTAGCTGAGGGCATCGTTTCCGAGCGTCGGCTGAACCAGTTCCTGCAGGCGACCTTTTGGATTTGCGATCAATTCGGTTCCCTGGAGCGTTTCCGCGATATCTCCGTACCAGGCGAGAACAACTCTCCGGGCCGTCGGCAAATCGCTGTCGAGATAGATCGCTCCGACGAGAGCTTCGAAAGCATCTTCGAGACTCGAAGAGCGTTTGTTGCCGCCGAGATTCATTTCGGATCGGCTCATCAAAAGGGCATTTTCCAGGCCGAGATCTCTTGCAAGTTTTCCGAGATAATTTCCCTTGGCGAGAACCGCACGGTGTTTGGTCAATACACCTTCGCGCTCGTCGGGAAAAAGGTGAAAAAGTTCTTCCGAAAGAATTAAATCGAGAACAGCGTCGCCGAGAAATTCAAGCCGCTGATTGTTGCGCGTTTCATCTGGATGATCCTGGAAATAGGATGGATGCAAGAGACTTTCGTGCAAAAGCGCCGGATTCTTGAATGTATATCCAATCTTCCTTTGCAAAGCCTCCAGCTGCGTCCCGATTTTCATAGAAAGCCGATATATTAGGAAGCCGCGCCAATACTGTCGAGAATCTCGTGAAAACGGTTCGCAGAAAATCGTCTTTTTGGGGCTTCCGTTCGCTTCGCTTGATCCCGGAAAAACTGGGGACGATCGGGGCTGGCGCGGTTGGGATTGGACGCTTTACAAGGGGCGGCGTTATTTGTCAGACTCGATCGATACCGGTTTCCGGAGAAAACAAGATGAACATTTAGCAAAAAGGTTTTTCATGATTCGCAAAATCGCAGTTTTTACGGGGATCGCAGG
>DATGSL010000100.1:0-2358 GCA_035302665.1 Opitutales bacterium
GAACCGCCGGATACGGAACCGTACGTCCGGTGGTGTGAGAGGACGGTCCCCGCAAGGGGACCTCCTACTCGATGCGCGCCATTCAGTTAGGAGGAGGTTTGGAGAGAGTTGGAGTTTTTGGAAAATTGGTTTGGGAAAAACTCGTGCTTTTCATTAAATTATCCATTCTTTCAACACGATGCATACCCAACTGAAACTTCTTTCTTTCGATTCCGGTCTCCGAGCGATCCGACGTTTTTCGCTGAGACTTTTTTGCCTCGCACTGATTCTGCTGGCGCTCAACCTCAATGCTTCAACGAAAGGTTCGATGAACGATTACACCCTTGATTATACCACCGCGGTCGATGTGAAATTGCAGAAGGAACTCGAATCGATCGACCAACAACTCCGAGATCGATACGAGATGAGCGTCGGCCAGACTGCTGTTGGCGTTCTTGATCTGAAAAACCTGCGCCTGGCGATGATCGATCCGGATCGTATCGAATATGCGGCGAGTATTCCAAAAATCGGAATTTTGCTCGCATATTTTCAACTGAAACCGGATGCGGTCGATACGCTCGATTCGGAAACGCGTCATCGGCTTGAATTGATGACGAAAGTGTCGAGCAATGAATGGGCGGCTCATTTTTCGCGGGAGCTTGGCTTGAAAGAGATTCAAAAAGTTCTCGATTCGTACGATTTCTACGATGCGGAAAAGGGCGGGGGACTGTGGGTCGGAAAACATTATGGACGCGATGAAGAGCGTTACGGCGATCCTGTGGGCGACAATTCGCACGGGGCAACGGTGCGGCAGTTGCTGCGATTTTACCTTTTACTCGAACAGGGAAAACTCGTTTCGCCGGAAGTTTCCGAGCGGATGAAGGAAATTTTTGCGGCTCCTGAGATCGAGCACGACGATATCAAATTTGTTAAAGGACTTGGAGACCGGGAGGTTCAGCTACTGCGCAAATGGGGATCGTGGAGAAATTGGCTTCACGATTCTGCGATAATCATCGGCCCCGATCGGCATTATATTCTCGTGGGATTAACCGAGCATCCGAAAGGCGACGACTATCTTGTCGATCTTGCCGTGGCAGTCGATGATCTCTTTGTAAACGGAGCTGACCGGCTCAAAGTTGAATAACCGCTGCTCCGTTCGAATCGTTCAACATTTCGGCGTTGATCGATTCGAGGGCATCGGCGAGCGCGACCCAGTCGGCTTCCGTCGTTTCCCAACCGGAACTGATTCGTATCGCCCGGCGACTTTCTTCTTCGGAAAATCCGATCGCAGCGAGCGTTTGCGAAGGAGCATTTTTCCGGGTTGAACAGGCCGATCCGGTGGAAACTTCAAAACCGGCGCGATTGAGCCGACGGACCCACCGATCGTTGTTTCCTTTTGGTGCGATTAGAAAAACGGTGTTCCAGAGCCGTTCGCTTTCGGCGCCGGCGATTTTTGTTCCGGGAAGCCGCTCCTGGAGCTTTTTTTCAAAGTGTTGACGCCATTTTAAACGGTTTTCGACCGATTCGGAATTGGCGACACGGTTTTCGGACTCCTCGAACGCGGCAACCATTGCAGCGATCGAAGGATAATCGACTGTTCCGGCGCGTCTGCCATTTTCCTGTTCGCCGCCGACGAATCCGCGAAAATCATCGGCATCTTTCGGCACGATGAGAAAGCCGCATCCCTTCGGACCGCCAAATTTATGAGCGGAGGCCGTTACAAATCCGGACATTCCGAGAGATTTTGATGAACACTTGCCGATCCATTGGGCCGCATCGCAGAGAAAGGGAATGCCGAGATCGCGACAAAGTTTGGCAATGGGTTGCCACGGTTGAATGGCGCCGGTTTCATTGCTGGCAGCCATCATGGAGACGAAGGCAAACGGACGCTTTTTCAAAATTTTTTCGGCAGCTTCCGGATCGCATCTGCCTTCGTTTGTTTTCTCTATCAGAATGACCGAGTTGCCAAAATAATGTTTTGCGGCCTCGACGACAGATGAATGTTCGAAAGGCGAGAGAAGGACCGGGCGATCTTTGAAACCATTTTTCGATGCGTAATACGCGAAAACGGAATTCACGCCCTCGGTTGCTCCGGAATTGAAGACGATTTGATCGGGCGTGCAACCGAGGGAATTCGCGAGCCGATTTCGGGCTTCTTCAAGCAAGTTGTGAACCCGTGCGCCGGATCGGTAAAGACTCGAAGAGTTTTGCCAGCTTGTCTCGTTCGCTTCCAACCACGCTTTTCGCGCGGCTGAAGACAAAGGAGTGGTCGCATTCCAGTCAAAGTAAATCATGAGCAACAATCGTTGGAGCCGGAGAGTCGGTTTTTCGGCAATAAAACGGAGCGGAGAAGACGGTCCTTACACTTTTCCGGCGTGA
>DATGSL010000101.1:0-15565 GCA_035302665.1 Opitutales bacterium
GTTCCTTGTGTAAATGCCTGCAAAGCAAAAAAGGTTCGTCAGCTTTTCATTACAACCTGGGGCGACGACGGGATGGAGTGCGATATTTTTTCTGTCTTGCCGGTCGTTCACGTGGTCGCCGACCTCGCTTATAACGACGAATTCGACGAGGCGAAAACCGCCCGGAATTTCGCTGCGATCTGCCGCGCCGATTTTTACGATTACAAACTGGCAAGTCAGCTCGATCAACATCCTCCCTCTAAAAAACCGGAGCTGGAATATTCGAATACGTCAAAATGGCTGATGTGGGACGATCCCCTGATCGGGCTTTGCGAACCTTTTCAGGAAATCGATTCCTACCGCCGAAATTACGAAGCGCTTGCGGAGAAATTGAAAACCGCCGCTGAAAAAGAAAATCCCGGTGCGGAACGGCTGAAGTTTCCGGCTCAAGTTGCTAAAGTATTGTCCTTGAAATGCGACTGCCGAAAAAATCTCGTGGCAGCCTATCGAAAAGACGACCGGTCGAAATTGACGGCATTGATCGAAACAGAGGTAAAGCCGCTTCTACACGAACAAGAAAAATTGTGGCGAATGCATCGGGAAATGTGGCTGAAAACCTACAAACCATTTGGGCTCGAAGTCATTGAAATTCGTTACGGAGGCCAGATGACCCGTGTCAGAAGTCTGATCGAGCGCGTCGAACAATATCTTGCCGGTGAGACCGAGAACATTCCGGAATTCGAAACCGAATTGCTGCGTTGGGCCGATACCCAGATGCAGATCGGGCATTATCGCCGGATCGCAACCCCGAGCGCGATTTTGTAAAAAACAAGCAGCCAAAGATTAATAAACGCCTTCTCCGGAGCTTCCTGTTTTTCCGAAATCGGACTTGCTGCCTCTCCGCTTTCGATTTATCCATGGTTTTACATGTTTTTCAGGATCCCCGTTACCCCTTATGCCTATTTATAAAACCCTAAAAGATACTTTTGGCTTCGACTCGTTTCGGGAAGGTCAAGAGGAGGCGATTTTAAAACTTCTCGAAAAAAAATCGGTTCTGGCGATTTTTCCGACCGGAAGCGGGAAAAGTCTCTGTTACCAGTTGACCGCGCTCCATCTCGATCATTTGACCATTGTCGTTTCTCCGTTGATCGCGCTGATGAAAGATCAGGTCGACTTTCTCAAATCGCGCGGAATTGCGGCCGCGCGGCTCGACTCGAGTCTTTCGCCGGAAGAATTTCGCGAAATCCATCGCGATTTACGGAGCGGAAAACTGAAACTTCTCTACACCGCCCCCGAGCGCCTTTCCAACGAACGCTTTGTCCAACAACTCCACCAGCTCCCGATCGATCTGATGGTCATCGACGAGGCGCACTGTATTTCCGAATGGGGACATAACTTCCGTCCCGATTATTTAAAACTCGCCCGGCTCGCCCGAGATCTGAATGCCGGACGGATTCTGGCGCTCACAGCGACCGCAACCCCCGATGTGGCGGCTGATATATCCGCCGAGTTCAATATCGCCGACGATTCCGTTGTCCACACCGGTTTTTACCGTCCCAATCTCGAACTTCGCGCAACTCCCTGTCAGCCCTCCGAACGTCTGAAACTCCTTTGCGAGCGTTTATCGAGCCGTCCTCCCGGTTCCGCAATTGTTTACGTGACTCTTCAGAAAACAGCGGAAGATGTGGCCAAAGCGCTCGAAGAAAAAGGCTTCAAGGCCAAGGCATACCATGCCGGGATGAAAAACGAACTGCGCGATGAAGTGCAGGAATGGTTTATGGCTTCGTCCGATGCGATTGTTATCGCCACGATCGCCTTTGGTATGGGAATTGACAAAGCGGATATCCGTTATGTCTATCATTACAATCTGCCCAAAAGTCTGGAAAACTACTCGCAGGAGATCGGGCGAGCCGGACGCGACGGGAAGAAATCGGTTTGTGAGATTTTCGCGGCGGCCGATGATGTGATCGTCCTCGAAAACTTTACCTACGGCGACACGCCTGACCCGCAAGCCGTCGCGGCAATGGTCGATTCGATTTTCGAAAATGAAGGCGAATTCGACCTTTCGACCTACGAACTTTCACGAAAACATGATCTGCGCCCGCTCGTCGTAAATACGCTTCTAACTTATCTGGAATTGGCGAATACGATCGAGGCGACCCGACCTTTTTATTCCCAATACCAGTTTGTTCCGCTGAAAACCTCTCAGGAAATCCTTAGCAACTTTGATCAAGAGCGGGCTGATTTTCTCAGAAAAATGTTCGCGTGTGCGAAGAAAGCCCAAAAATGGTTCACCATCGATCTTGCCGAAACCGCGGAACGACTCGGAACAGAACGGGACCGATTGGTCCGGGCGTTGACACATCTGGAAGAGAAGGGCGACCTGACGTTAAAGGTTGCTGGGCTCCGCCTTGGCTACCGGATCGAATCTCCTCCGAAGAATCTTTCGGATCTGAAGGAAATGTTGATCGAGCGCTTCGAAAAACGGGAGGAAAACGATCTTTTGCGCGTGAAGCAGATTTTGGAACTTTCTCAGAGCAGCGACTGTCTCGTTCGAAAACTGCTCCTTCATTTTGGAGAAAAAATAAAGAACGACTGCGGCGATTGTGACCGTTGCCTTGGAGAAGCAAAACCCGGAAAACTGCCCGGCTCCGCGAACAGCACGAGCCGGTTCAATCCGGAAGCCATTCATGAGCTCCGCCGAGAATATCCGGAAGCGCTCGCATCTCCGAGGCAAATTGCCCGCTTTCTCTGCGGACTGACGTCCCCCTTTTTAACCCGCGAAAAACTGACTCGTCATCGGCTTTTCGGAAGTTTAAGCGAGGTTTCCTTTCAGAGCGTAAAATCTGCCGCCGAGGAGATGCTCGTTAAAGAATTACGATAAAACCGAGCCGCGAACGAAATCATGCTCCTGATAAATCACCGGCGCTGATTCCAATCGGGATCCGAAAACTGATCGATCAAATGCATTTCCTGATCGGGCTCAAATTCCGGCCACGGACACTCCTCAGCCTCAAGCGAAAGCGTATCCGCAAGACCGGAATGAAGCGCAGCCTCAAATCGAGTCCAGTCGAGACCCGCAAGAGGCGCACGAGCGAGCGATCCCTGAACAAGAAGACCATTTTTCGTCCGTTTCAATGCAGCCCCCGCCACCTTCACTCCCGTCGATCGCACAATAATATCATGCGGTTCTGGTCGCTTAAAACAAACAGCGGGTCCGTCGGCTTTCCCCGGTTCTTCCTCCTGTTGCATTTCCACATCCTGGCCCTCCAGGAGAAGAATATCGCAAAGCAATCGGTGGATTAGATAATAAACGAGTGTTGCTGGCTCTTTCCAAAGGCGGTGCCTGCGCGGAACCACCAACGAATAAGTCCAGTCGTCGGCATGATCGACGATTCCGCCACCTGTCGGCCGTCGACATAACTCCCGGTCAACCGGCGCTTGCATCCGCACTTCTTCCCAACGTTGACTGTAACCAAAGGTTATCGCCGGAATCCGCCATCCGTAATGTCGAAACCGTGCCACCTCCGGCTCCGGATAACGTTGAAGGAGCAGAAAATCGAGTGCCATATTTTCGGCAGCTCCTCCAATTCGGCTCGGGAGTATCTGCAACATCAGAGGCTGTTGTACCAGGAACGAAACGGAATCGGAACCTTCAATCGCTGAAGCTGTTCATCGAAAGGAAGAGGGCGGGTTTTTAATTTCCCGGTAAGTGCACTTGTATCAAGCGTCAGGTCAGCCGGACGATCGGCGAACTTCGCATCGTCGCGAAGAGAAGCTCTCTCGATCAGATCGGATGGAAGCTTAAAATGCTCCAAAATCCGTTGACCGATTTCAAAACGGGACAGTTCCTCGGCACCGGCCCAATGGTAAATTCCCAAAAGATCGTTTCGCTCGGCAATTTCCAGAACCACCTCTGCCAGATTTTCCGCCAAACAAGGCTGACGGAGTTCGTCGACGAAAAGCGGTGTTTTCTTCCCCGATGCCCAACTTTCGAAAAGTTTTTCGTGAACACTGCGACGTCCGCCCGGGCTGTCTCCCATTAAAAGAGTCGTGCGGATAACGGTCGCAAATTCCGGAGCTCGATTGAGAACCTCCTTTTCCGCCTCCAATTTTTGCTCTCCATAAAGTGAGGTCGGAGCCGTCGGAGAATCGGGTCGATAATGTCCCTTTTTCCCATCGAAAACCATATCGGTGGAAAGATGGATAAGCCGCGCACTCAAATGATGGGCAATACGGGCGAGGGCGATCGGCAACTTCACATTGACCTGCCGGGACTTCTCCGGGTCCTCGTCGCAAGCAGCCGGCGAAGAGATCGCCGCCGCATTGACAATCACATCCGGAAAGCGATCGAGAAGCGAGTGAATCACTTCGTCCTCATTTCCGAGATCGAAACGAAGCCATTCCGAGACAGCGGGGGAGGTGGCTTCGCTTTGAAAGGCGACACCCACTACTTTATGTCCGCGCCGGGCAAAAGCTTCCGCAATCGCTGCACCGGCCAGTCCCGTTGCTCCAGTTAAATAAACAATCATCGAGTTAATCTTCCATCTCCGAGCGGCTTTTGGCAGCCGTTTCAACCCGGACCAATACACATCCGAATGTTAAAAGGAGCAACCAGGTCGTGACGAAGGCCGCATTTTGGAGAAGCGGACTTGCCAAGCATAGAACCAATCCGCACGCGACACCGGCCAATAAAAAGCCCGCCAATGGATTCTCAAAAGCCTGCTTTCGGAAAAATTGTTTCAACAGATAGAGAAAGGGCAGAAGCAATAAAAGCGAACCCACGATTCCGAATTCCGCCAGCATTCGGAACCAATCGCTCGCCGCATATTCGGCTTCAAGAGAGCGAGCGGCCAATTCCTCACCGTCACCGTCGTTCGCATGCTCTTTATGAAGATGTCGGAAACTGCCGCCACCCCAGCCAAGAACCGGTTTTTCCTGAAAAAGGGAAAGAGCAAGCGAATTGCTCGCGCTCCATTCTTCGTAACTGGCGATCGGCGCAGTAACCTTTCGATTCAAGGCTTGTTGATCGGTGTAATTCGCCGATACCTTGCCGATCACAACCATCCCGATAATGGTCAAAACCGTTCCGGAAACGACCAGAAAAGCCCGTCGGCTAAAAAGTGCATCGGCCGAAAGCTCCCGGTAAATAATATGCGCCAAAAAGCCTCCCATCAAACCGCCGCAAAGGGTCGCCGATAGACGCGACGCGGAAAAAATGGAGATCAACATCAGCGCCAAACCGACAAAGGTAAAAAGTCCGCTCGGGTTCGACCGATGAAAAGATCTTCGCGCCCGGGCGAAATGTTGCGCCGCCATTCCGACCGCTGCAGCCATCACGATCACCAGATACCCTGCTCCTTGCCAATGATGGAGAAAGGGTCCAAGAAAAGAGGAGGTCGGCGGTTCGTAAAACCAAAGAATTTTACCCTGACCTTTCGCAATCTTGTAAAAAACGATCGCAGCGATCATCAATCCGTTGACCGACAATATCGTTAAAAGCAAGTGGACCGATTTTCGCCGGGTCAATCCAACCCAAGCCGCACAGATCGCGAAAAACGGAATCGCGGCAATCAACATCGAACGAAATGGATTCGATTCAGCAAAAGGAGCCGCTAGCCCGCTCGGGAGCCAGGAAATAGGTTCCTTCTCCGTCAGGTAACGAAATTCCTCGGTTCCTTCGACCAGATGGCTCGAATTGAAGCCCTGAATCGTCAAGTATCCCAGAAAAAGCAATCCAAACCAAAAAACAGGGAAGCTGAAAACCCGCCGAAATTGTCCCTTGGACGTGATCGAGTGCGTATCTCCCTGACGCGGCAAAATCGCCGCGCCAAAGCAGAGCACCGCGATACAAAGAGCGATCGATTGCGCCAGAACATGGGTCGACCCGAGGGCCCACGGCAGATAAATGACGAGCAGACTGAGAGCACCGACCAGAAGCTTTTCCGATTCGTGAAGCTGTCGGCCGGGCAAATGCCGCCGGTCCCAATCTTGACCAGACGAGATCAGTCTGGTTTTGCGCCGAGAGCGGCGACGAGAAGAACTTTTGGTCGACATCTCTAGAAAGAAAAATAAAAGCGTAGTCTCCTGTACAACAACGGCAAATCAGCTGTTGCACGACGAGCATTTCCAGCATTGAAAGGGTGTTCCATAAAATGGGATCGAGTTGAATGAAAACCTTCCCATCCGTCAATTTTTATGAACGAAAATGTCAACACGCACGCCGCAAGCGAGCCTTGATCCATCTTCACCACCTATGAAACTGATTGATCTCGTCCAAAAACCGGTCCTGACGCAACCGATCTACGAACCGGGCAAACCGATTGAGGAAGTTGCGCGCGAACTCGGCCTGAATCCTGCCGAAATCATCAAGCTCGCATCGAACGAAAATGCGTTCGGTCCCTCGCCCAAGGGAATCGCCGCAGCTCAAAAAGCACTCGCCGACGCCCATCTGTATCCGGACGGCGGCACGTTTAAGCTTCGCGGGAAAATCGCGGAAAAACTCGATCTCTCTCCCGACCAAATCGTGACCGGGAACGGTTCCAACGAAGTTCTCGAGCTACTCGGCCACGTTTTTCTCGGTCCGGGAGACGAGGTCGTCATAGGAACACCCGCTTTCATTGTCTACAAACTCGTTACCTTGCTTTTTGGCGCCACTCCGATCGAGGTTCCGCTGCGGGAACATCGTCACGATCTCGATGCGCTTCTTGCAGCCATCAGTCCCAAAACGAAAATCGTCTTTCTGCCGAGCCCGAACAATCCGACCGGAACCGCCAATTCAGCCGAGGAGATCGATGCATTTGTTCGCAAGTTGCCGGACCATGTGATTTTCGCTTTCGACGAAGCCTATGCGGAGTATCTCGAAAATCCGCCTGATTTGCGTCCTCTGATTGCGGAAGGGCGAAAAATCATCTGCTTCCGAACTTTTTCCAAAATTTACGGACTCGCCTCGTTGCGTGTCGGTTACGGTTACACCAGTCCGGAAATGGCAGCCCTCCTAAATCGTGTTCGCGAACCGTTTAACGTCAACGCTCCAGCGCAGGCAGCAGCTGTCGCCGCGTTGGATGACGACGATTTTGTTGCTCAATGCCGCGAGGAAAACCGAAACGGTCTTCGACAACTCGGCGACGGTTTCAACGAGCTCGAAATTCCGTTCGTGCCGAGCGAAGCGAACTTCCTTCTCGTTCGTGTCGGCGATGGGACAAAGGTTTTTCGCGAATTACAACGTCGCGGAATTATTATCCGCCCCGTAGCACCTTACGGTTTACCGGAGTATGTGAGAATTTCGGTCGGAACCAAAGAAGAGAACGCACGTCTCCTCGAAGCTTTGAAGGAAATCCTGCCGGGCGTCGCAAAATAGATTGATCCTGATCGGCGGCCTTTCCTTTTCTGCCGGAAACGCGCCCAGGCGTCCTTTTCGTTGAAGGAATCTCAGCCACTCTTTAATTTCACTTGGAAAATTTGCTTTCTCTTCAAAAATCAAACAAACCATTCAACCGTGTCTTGCAGTTCGCAGTCCAATGAACCTCCGGACGGATCCGGGGAAACAGATCCGGACGGGAGTCCGTTCGATCTCAGCTTCGGTCCGGTAAACTTTACCGCGCCGATTTTTAAGCGGCCAAGGGAGGTTAAATAAAATGAACCCTCTTGTCTGGGAACTTTCCCGCTCCTTGATCCTGATCGTCGGCCTGATTGCGTTTAACGCCGTTCTCGTCGCAGGCGAATTTGCGCTGATTCAGCTGAGCTTTGGCCGCCTCGCTGCGATGAAACGCGACGATTTGCCCCGCGGTATTACCTCGCTTCTCAGCGACTTGAACCAAAGTTCGCGGGTCATCCGCCTCGGAATCGGTTTGGCGACCATTACCCTTGGATTTGCACTCGTAGCCCCGCTTGAACAGCTCGCAATAATCTTCAGCATTGAGGCAACCGGAACTCTTGCCGTCATCCTCGCGGTTTTTCTGACGGTTTGCGTTCACTTCCTCATCGGAGAACTGGCTCCCCGCGCGTTGGCCCTCAGCCATCCGCTGAGCGTCCTCCGTATCGCGGTCCCGGTGATTTTGCCGCTCCGTCTTTTGCTCGGACCCTTTATCCGGGTGCTCGTTCAAATTCTCGAACGGCTCTTCAACCTTTTTGGTCTGAAAATTGAAATGGAAACGGACCTGATCGATGCTGAGGTGCAGATCCGCTCCTTGCTCGGAACCGGTCAGACGCCATCGCCAATGATGGAAATGATCCTCCGCAACACGATCAACCTCCGCAAACGGGTCGTTCAGGATATTTTGCTGCCGCGAAACAAGATCCAATATTTCGATCTGCTCGATTCCAACGAAACGAACCTGACCGTTGCCCGGGATACCGGACATACCCGCTTTCCTCTCTGCGAAGGTGATCTCGATCAATGCATCGGGTTGGTCCACATAAAGGATATTTTTCGCTTCCGCGGAGATTGGCGCGAGATCGATCTTCGAAAAATGAAACGGGAAATCGTCCGCTTTTCACTCGACGATCCCCTCGATATTGTCCTTCAACGACTCCTGCGGCAACGCCGACATATGGCGCTCGTGCAGGATGAATTCGGCGGAACGGTCGGAATCGTGACTTTGGAGGATGTCCTTGAGGAACTGGTCGGAGATATTCAGGACGAGTTCGATCGCGAAGAAGATTTGATCAAAGCCCTTCCCGACGGCGAATATCTGATCGATGGATTGACGCCGATCCACGACGTCGCGGAAGAGCTCGGTGTCGAAATCGAAAACCCGGAGGTATCGACTTTCGGCGGCTTCATCACCTCCAGCCTCGGACGAATGCCGACGAAAGAAACGACCTTCATCTCCGGTCACCTGCAAATCCGAGTGACCGGCGTAAACGAAAAGCGGGTAACGAGCGCCCGGGTGCGTATTTTACCGGAAATCGAGGAGGCTAAGAATGAGTGAGGCCGGTAGCGTCCCGTTCTTTTCCGATCACTTCATCGATCGCTTCTAGCAATTTTCTCCGCTCAGGCATAAAGAGGAATTCATCCATTCCCAACCGGGTAATCGACTGTTCCAAAAGCGCCCGCGGAGGTTTGCGCGTCGCGAGAAGTTTTTCCATATTTCGAGCAAAATTTCCGGTCCAACCATGTTCAAGATCGAGCTGCACAAGCTCAATCAATGCAGCTTGATTGCGCGGATCCACCCGATGAGCATGCTCGACCAACTGCCGGGCAACCTTGTTGCGTCCGAGTTCAAGAAGCCGCCTGGACGTGATCAGGAATGTTTCGGCGCGCAAATTCGTAGCTGCAAGAAGCTGCTTTAAATAATTCTCACCCCACTCGTCGTCTCCAAGACCGAGATACGCGACAATATAAATCCCATTTAAAAGTGCCTTGTACCGTTCCGCAAAGGTTCTGTTTTGAGTCGAGTGGCTTTCAAGAAACCAGATCGCCTCCTGATAATTCCCGGCTTTCAAATGAGCCTCGCTCAGTAGGATCGCCAGAAGATCGAGAGAAAAACCATTCCGGTCCGCCGCCTGAAAAGTCCGGAGACTGAGATCGACATCGCCCAATTGAGCAGCAAATTCTCCGAGCCCAAGAAGTGCCTCCTCGTCGTGCGAAAAATCATTGAGCACCTTTCGCGCCTCACTCTTGGCCTTTTCGATTTCGTCATTTGCATGAAAAGAGTAGAGGAGAGCGATCCTCGGCGCAGCTGTATGGGGATTCATGATCTGACGCATCACCGCATACCCTTGAGCCTTGTTGTGTTGACCGAGTTCACGGTAATATTGACTCAGATAAACGTAAACCTCCTCCTGCTCGGTCATACTTTCGGCGAGCCGCTCCAGCCGATCGAGCGCCGCCTGCTGGCGTCCCCGTTCCCAATCAATCCGAGCGAGCAAAATGCGCCCTTCCGGATGATTACTCAATTCATAGTCCACGAGAAAGCTTTCGGCATCGTCATAATTTCCGCGGAAAAAGCAGGCATTGCCGGCCGCGAGCGCGATTATCTGATTGGCAGGCGTAATAACGACCTCATCACCGAGCAAGTCTGAGGCTACCGACAAAACATCCTGGTCCTCCTCGTTGTGCAAAAGGACACGAAGCGTCGTTCGCAGATAATCGAAATCATCCTCCTCGATGTACTGCAAACCTTCACGAAGGACCTGACCCGCCTGATCCGATCGCCCCCGAGCCGAATGAAAGTCAGCCATCGCCAGCCGCCCTTCGCGATTGGTTGGCGATTTGATATGTCCGATCCGGACCAACTGAAGCCCTTCCAATACCTCCCCTTCTTCTAGGAGCTCGAGTCCGCGTTCAATAAACTCGTCGCCCCAAGCTTTCTGATACGCTTCCTTCCGCCACGGATAAAAAAGGATATCGACGTAACTGCCGCCTTCAAAACCGCGCCCATGTTTCACAAAAAGAGAGACCGCCAACGCGGCGGATAGCCAGCCGACGACCGCAAGAGAACTAAAGAGAACGAAAAGCCGACCGAGCACCGGGCGAAAAACAATTTCTCCGTTTTTGTTCCGACGGCTCTGGAAGAAGCCGAATAGTGCATCGCCTTTTTTAAAAATCTTCATCATTATTTGGGGGAAATTTGGAGTTCGGTGAATTCAAAACTTCATTGATTTAAAAGGCAATTCTCCCTAAAAGAGCAAGACTCGAAAAAAATACTCGACAAAGTGTCACGAAAAAGCTTGTCTACACTCTAACCAACTGCATAAAGTCCCGTATTCAAACATTCTAACAGAAGAATATTCCATGAAAAAAACCTTACCAATCGCTTTGCTGGCTCTCTTTGTCAGCCTCACCTCTTTCGTTTTTGCGCAGGACAACGCCATCAATCTCAACGAACTTGTCGCTGCAATTGAAGAAACTCCGGAAGATACCGCGAGCCTTGTAGAAGAAGCCGTTCGCAATTCTCCCGAGCAAGCCTACGAGATTACCGAGCGTCTTCTGGCAACCTTCCCGGATCTTGCCGAAGAGATTATCTACGGTGCCATCGCCGGCATGCCTGAGCCTCTCTCAGAAGAAGATATCGAACAATACCTGCTCCAGACCGTTAGCTTCCGTCCAGCACTTGCTCCAGATATCGTGATCGGTGCCCGCCGTGCAACTACACCAGCAATGGAACCGGTCATCACCTCGACCGTTCGGCTCGCACTTCAGCAAATCATCTCCCAGGACGGATTGGGCGTCCTCGGTCGCACCAGCCGCTCCTCTGTTCCTGGAGAGGACAACTACGACCCAACCATTCACCAAATCATCAGCCCTTCTCAAAACCCAGCGACTAACTGAGCCTGATTCGTAATTTAATAAACCCTGCGACCATCAGACGCCTGCTTTTGCCCCAGCTTTAAGCCAACGGCAAAAGCAGGAAAAGTCCTCACACTCCTAGAACTACAAACTTCAAAATGATCAAGAAACAGACTCTCACAAAACAAGCTCGGACTCTCTGGGTCACGTCTGCCCTCCTATTTCCGTTCATCACGCCGAGCGCCGCTGCGCTTGTTTCAATCGGTGATTCCGCTGAAATCTTCTTCAACGGCAGCGCCTCCGTCCGCTACAACGATAACCTTTTCCTCAATAAGGACAACGAGCGGTCGGATACGATCTTCATCCTTTCCCCCGGCGTTGAGCTGAATGTAGGGAAACGGGCGAACGCGAACGTCAACCTCTACTACCGCGAGGACTTCTATCTTTACGACAAAAACAGCGACCTCGACACTAATACCTCCAACGTATTTCTCGAAAGCTTCTGGAAGCAAAGCCGCCTCGACCTCCGATTCGATGCCAGCTTTGAACAACTCATCCAGACCACGCCTGATCTCGTGCGCAACAACAGCAACATCGACGATTTGGTCGAGCGGGAACAGATCCGGGCCGATCTCCGCGGTGAATACGAAATCTCCGAGTTGACCTCTGCCTCCGCCGGGATCGGATATTCGAAACTCGATTTCAAAAGCCCCGGGTTCTCCGATCGCGAGATCGTCACTGTTCCTCTCAACGCCTACTACTCGATCACTCCGCTCGTCGACCTCAGTCTCGGATACCGCTTCCGCCACGCGGACGTGAGCGATCAAACGGCTTATACATATAACGGCTTACCTATTCCTGCTCAGGCCCGTTCGGATTATCAGGACCACTACTTCAACATCGGTGCTCGTGGAGAGCTCGCTCCGAAATTGATGGGAGAGGCCCGCGCAGGGTATCAGTACCGCGACGTCCGGGATGGCGGGAACAGAGATACTCTTTCCTTTAGCGCCGATGTCTCCCATTTCACCACGGCCAATACCACGCTACTCGTCGGCCTCTTCCGGGATTTCGATATTTCCGTTGAAGGTCAGTCGACCACCCGGACCGGTGGTAGCCTCGGTGTCCGCCACACCTTCAGCCATCTCATCTCCGGTACAGCCGGTGCGAACTATTACGAGCGGAGCTATTCCGGTGTACGAAAAGACAAAACGCTCGACGTTCACGTTGGCGCAACCTATTCGCCGATCACCTATCTCGATCTGAACGCGACCTACATCTTCCGCCACAACGACTCGAACATCAATGCAGTCGAGTTCGATAACAATATCTTCAGCGTCTCCGCCGCACTGCGCTACTAAGCCAGTCCAATAATCGCGGTTTTGCGAAAAAACTTGAAGAAGATCAAAATTTATTTTGATCTTCTTCTTTTTTTCCCAGTCATCGAACAGACCAATGAAATCAAAAATCCTTTCATTCTTCGCCCTTTCGCTTTTTTGCATCGGCACCGTCTCGGCTGAGAGAAGTCAGGATGACATAGAGACGGCACCGCCCGAAGCGGTTTACCCTAACTACGTCATCCAGTCTTCGGATGTATTGCGGATCGAGGTCTTCCAAGAGCCCGATCTTTCGAAAGAGTTCCGCGTTCCACGAAACGGAAACGTTCAGTTTCCCTTAATTGGAACCGTCCAACTTAGCGGGAAAACAGTCGCTGAGGCCGAAGATCTCATCCAGGAACTCTACGATCGCGATTATTTGGTCAATCCGCAGATCAGCCTCCTTATCCTCGAGTTCTCCCAGCAGACCGTCAGCGTCCTCGGAGCCGTAAACGCTCCCGGAAAAGTACTCTATCCACCCGAAAGAGAAATCAATATTCTCGATGCGATTTCCATGGCTGGTGGCTTCAACCGCCTCGCCCGAAGAAACGCAGTTACTCTTACCCGCACCGATCCTGATGGAAAAACGACACGCTATCGGGTTAACGTTGACGAATTGATCAACGGTGGCGCCGATCCAGCAGTCTGGACCCTGAAGAAAGATGACGTTATCAACGTCCCGGAGCGATTTTTTTAACAGTTAAACGCAGATCTCCATGTCCAGCGATAAATCGAACCACAAAAAAGCCGGCGGCTCGAATAGCGGCTACTATTACTACGACGAAGGTTACTCCTACAACTATTCCGATAGTGGAATCGGTGGAGAGTCTTCGCATCAGAAAGGAATTAAGGACTACCTTCTCATCCTTCGCGAACGAATCTGGTACGTCCTGATCGGATTTTTGCTGGTCTTTTCTCTGGCGATCGTAGTTACCGTCACTCAAACACCCATCTACCAGGCAACCGCATCCATCCAGATGCTTCGTCAGGAGGCACAGCTCATCAATCTTACGGGACCAACCGGAAATGAGCACGTCATCGCCTCCGCCGAGGACTTCAATACCGAAGTACACTTGATGCAGAGTCTCCGCATGGCGGAAAGTGTCGCCGCGCGGTTGACCGGTGACGATCGGGTTCACTTTATGCGACCTTATGAAAAAGGAGGTGCAGGAGATCCGCTCACTCCGGTCGAGGTTATCATGAAGAACGTAAAGATCGTTCCGATGCGAATGAGTTTGGTCGTTGCCGTCCAGTATTCCCATCCGGATAAAGATATGGCCGCCCAGGTCGCCAATTATTTTGTCGAGGAGTATATCGATTATAACCTCCGACTCCGGATCGAGGACTCGATGAAAGCGATGGAAGATCTCCGCGTCCGTGCCGAATCCCAACGTCGCGAAGTAGAGAAGATCGAAACCCAGCTCCAGGAGTACCGCGAAAGAACCGGTACTACTTCTCTTGAGGAACACCAGGATATCGCCACTCAACGCCTGAGAACCCTCAGCGAAATGCTGACACAGGCGGAAAACGATTTCACCCAAGCTGAAACTTCTTATCAGACGTTACGGGAGTATCAGGAGCAAAACCGTCCTCTTACCGATTTTTCTCTGATTGCATCGGCACCCGACGTTCAAAGTCTCTCCTCGGAACTGTCGGGAATCCGTATCCAAATCGCGCAGCTCTCCGAACGTTATCGGGAAAAGCACCCGAGCATGATTCAGGCACATGAAACCCTGCAACAAACCCAGCAGGAATTGCAGGCTGCGATCGCATCCAATGTCGCCAAACTCGAAACAAACTACGAATCGACCCGGCGAAATCTTGAAAATCTTCGCAAGGAACATGCGGAGCAGGAGCAGGAAGTTCTTCGCCTGAGCCGTCTCAGCGTCGAATACGACAACCTCCGCCGCGAATCTCAAGTACAGCAGGGAGTTTACGTTCAGTTAATTGCCCGGATGCGCGATACAACGATCTCCAGCGGTGTCGAAAGCCCGAGCGCCCGGATCATCGACCGTGCACGTCCTCCGTTGAAACCGTCGATTCCGAATATTCCGATGAATCTCGCTATGGGTATTCTCGGAGGGATCGGACTCGGGCTCGGTGTCGCATTCTTCGTCGCCTTTATCGACGACCGCGTAAAAACCGCTTTCGATATCGAAAACGTTCTCGGTTTCACTCTACTCGGAATTGTTCCGGAAATTAAAAAGCTGACTCTTCAGCAAAAGGCCCAAGTCGTTTCAAACGAGGAGGACCGACAGGTTGTTGAAGCCTTCCGGACTCTACATTCCAGCTTAAAGCTCAACAACGAGAGTAAGTTTGCCCAGTCGATCCTGGTTACAAGTACCTTGCCGGGCGAAGGTAAATCGTTCACCTCCTCAAATCTCGCTCAAACCTTCGCCATTCACGGCGAGAAGACGCTGATTATCGACTGTGACTTGCGGATGCCGAACATTCACAAGTCCCTCCAGCTCGAAAACAAAGCAGGCGTCATTGACGTTTGTGTCGACGAAATGCCATTTGAGGAAGCCGTTCAGAAAAACATTCACAAAAATGGCAATCTCGATGTCCTAACTACTGGTGGACGGGCCAAAAACCCAACACAGATTCTGAGTAGTAAAAACTTCGAACGTTTGGTCGCAGAGGCCCGGAAAAAATACGATCGAATCGTCTTCGATACGCCGCCTCTCGCCGCTGTCAGCGACGCTCTGATTATCCTTCCGCTCGTCGACGGCTGTCTCTTCACAATCAAATTCAACAAGGTGAAGCGTTCGGCAGCCAAGCACAATTCACGCCGCTTGCTGGACTCCAATGTCCCGGTCTTCGGTGCTGTCCTGAACAACCTCAGCCTGTCGGTTTCCGGGTATTATTACGCCCAGTATTACGACAAATCGTATTACGAATATTATGCGCCAGACTCCAAGAGGGCTGCAGAAGAGGGACCTCTTCGCTAGCTCCCCTGTAAAGAAGGTTAAAAATTCGA
>DATGSL010000102.1:0-6024 GCA_035302665.1 Opitutales bacterium
ACCTTCCAGCTTTGGAATGTTTTGCATTGCTTGCATCCTTTTCGGCACCAAGCTAAATCTCACGAAATGCCCGACCCAAATATAGAGAGCCTTCTCATCCTCCAGGATCGCGACCATCATGCCCGCGATCTCGAACGCCAACTCACTGCAATCCCCCAGGAAATTGCCGGAATCGAAGTGCAAATCGCCGCAGAGAAAGAGCGACTTGATTCGAAAAAAGAACGAATTCGTTCGCTCGAAGTTCAGCGAAAAGATCTCGAAGGGCAGATCTCCGTTGCGGAAAATCAGATCGTTCGGTTACGCAATCAGCAACTTGAGGTTAAGAAAAATGAGGAATACCAGGCGCTGACAAAAGAGATTGAAACCGCCGAAAAAAAGATCGGCACCTTTGAGGAACAGGCACTTGAAATCTTGTTCGAACTCGATGAGGAACGGGAGCGGATCGCCGAGATCGAGAAGGATTTCGCCGATGGGATTGAGAAGCTCGAATCAAAAATCGATACGTTGAAAAAACGGATCGCAAGTGTGGAGGAGGAACTGGGGGGGCAACGCGCGAAGGTCGAGGAGGCAAGGGGAGATGTCGCCGATCCAAAGTTTTTGGCAGCTTACGATCAACGTGTGAAGTTGGTAAAGTTTCCCGTTATCGCGCCGGTTGTCGATCGTGCCTGCCAAGGATGTCATTTGCGCGTCTCCGGCGAGATCGAAACCAGTGTTCGCGAAAAAGGAAAGATTACAACTTGCGATAGTTGCGGAAGGATTTTATATTCCGCACGTTAGTTTGGGAACCGTGGCATCCGCTGTTTTCTTTTTTTAGAAAATAGAGGAAAGTCCGGACACCAAAGGGCAGGATTCCCCGTGAAAACGGGGGCGCTCCGGAGCAAATCCGGAGTGACGGAAAGTGTCACAGAAAATAGACCGCCTTCCGAAGGCGACTTCGCGAAGGTAAGGGTGAAAGGGTGGAGTAAGAGCCCACCGCTCCGGAAGGCAATTTCCGGGGGTCAGGATAAACCCAATCCGGTGCAAGACCAAATAGGAAACGAGGATGGCCCGTCTCAATCGTTTCGGGTGCGTCGCATTTCGCCTCGGCGAAAAGTGTCGGAAACGACACTAGATAAATGGATGCCCTCCCTTCCGGGAGACAGAATCCGGCTTATGAGTTTCCAGACTAACAACTTTTCCGTAAAAACCTCTTGACCTGTCAGAGTTTTTGCGCATTTTTCTCTTACTTTCAGCATCATGGCGAATACCAAATCAGCGATAAAGAACATGCGCAAAGCAGAGAGTCGCACTCTCCATAACCGTGCGACCAAAAGCCGTCTTCGGACATTGGCCCGTACGTTGGCCCGTCTCGAAGCGCAGGAGGGCAGCGCCGAAGAAAAGAAGGCAACCGCCATCCGCTATGTTTCCGCGCTCGATAAAGCTGCAAAATCAGGTATCGTTCATAGAAATTTTGCACAGCGGCACAAAGCTCGCTATTCCAAATACATTTTTAACGCGTAAATCATTTTCCTCCTCCCATCCGGACAGCCCTCGTGCTGCACTTAGTGCCGCGAGGGCTGTCTATTTTCTACCTCCTTCATTCCCCTAAAGCAGAATCGATTCCTAAGTCTGAAAAAATGGCCCGTGAGAGTTTTCTGACGTTTCCGCCAGGTGCGGTTGCGGAAAAACCGCAGCGGATTCCCGTTCTTTGGAACGAACCTGGAGCGATTATTCTCAACAAACCGCCCGGACTCCTGGCGTTTGAGAAATCGGGCCACCCTGACACCTTTCAATCGGTTCTCGCCAACATCAACGAGCGGGCGATCCCCGGTTCCCAGTTTTCACGTTTCAATATCGAACGGGTCGCAGCTGTCAATTGGCTCGCACGCGAAGCCTCGGGCATCCTTTTATTCGCAACGTCCGATCAATCCAAAGCCTCCCTGCGAAATGAGCTCGGCTCCCGCCGGTTTGTTTTCCGATATCGCTTCTTCAGCCAAGGGAAACCGGAGTCCGCTCAGCTCGAATGCCGTCTTCCGGTTGCGCGACATCGAGCCGAGCCGCGGGCCCTGATTTCACACCGAACCGGAAAAAAAACAGAGACGCGCTTCCACCGAATTCAAGAACTCGGAAATCTCGCGATCTGGGAATCCGAATCTTCCTACGACCGTTTTCATCAGGTCCGTCTACATGCCGCCGAAGTCGGGATTCCGATTCTCAACGATCCGCTCTACGGTCCGCCCGAGGAAGAGGTCAGAATCAAACGCGATCCGGAACCTTTTCTCCTTCATCTCGCATCGCTTTCGTTTCCTTGGATCAATCAAACGATCACCGTCGAGGCATTTCCGCCGCGCGAATTCGAGCGCCTGATCCGTCGAACGACATCTCGCCGATGAAGCGGCTTGCGGAAGAAATTAAAAGAATCTAACGTTTCTTCCGATGAAGACGAAAAAATGGATGGGCTTTTTCCTGTTAATTTCCTCCGTGATTTTAAGCGGATGCAGCAATGGTGAAATCACCGGCGAAAGTCCGGAGACAGACGGCGAATCAGCTGAAGTGGCTGCCGATTTTGACTGGATGACCGATTACGAAGCGGCTCTTGCCCGAGCAGAAGCTGAAGAGAAACCGATCTTGATGAATTTTACCGGTTCCGATTGGTGCCCGCCGTGTCAGCTCATGCAAAAAGAGGTTTTCTCCACCGAGGAATTTCGCGAATACGCAGCGGAAAACCTCGTCCTTCTGGAACTCGATTACCCGATCAAATTGGAACAATCGAAGGAAGTGGTGGAGCAAAATAAAGTGTTGCAAGGGCAGTTTGATATTGAGGTTTTTCCGACCTTTGTGATCCTTCAACCAAATGGAGATGAGGAAAAACGGACGACCGGTTACCGCGAAGGAGGTCCATCGACCTTTATCGACTGGATTCGAAGCTAATTTTTCTCAAAAAATTGAAACCAGCTCTTCGCACCGGAAAGCTGGTTTATCTTCCTGTCTTCTTTAGAAATTGCCTGTCGGAATTGTTCCGCAACCATTTTAAGCCTTCATGATTTTTACACGAAAGATCGGCAAGATTTTCCGGGGCAAAGCTACCCCAGGTCAATTGATGATGGCGGCGCTCATCGGCACTACCGCCGGATTTGTTCCCGGTTTGCTGCAAGCTCCCGGACTCGTCATTTTCCTCTTTTTTGCGGCCGTTATCCTGAACGCCAACCTCGCTCTAATGGGGATTTGTCT
This sequence comes from Opitutales bacterium, assembly GCA_035302665.1. GTDB lineage: Bacteria > Verrucomicrobiota > Verrucomicrobiia > Opitutales > T3Sed10-336 > DATGSL01. The sequence goes on from DATGSL010000102.1 coordinate 3,211, forward strand.
CCTTGTTTCAGCTCTGCTTTCGATTCTCCTACTGCCGCTAACTTTCAAGATCGGACAATTTCTCCTCGACGGTCCGCTTGAAGGATTTTTCGCAACTCTGGTCAACGCGCCCGTTCTCGCCTATTTCGGTTTCGAATATTACGTCACCGTCGGCGGTCTCGTTTTGGGCATCCTCTTCGGAATTCTTTTCGGCTGGGCGACGATCCGGGCCGTGCAAGGATTCCGGCGAAAAATGGGACACCTCGACCAGAATTCGCCCAAGTGGAAAAAGTTTCAGAAGAACCCGCTTATCCGGATTTTCACCTTTGTTTTCATCGGGGGCGGACACGGAAAGCTCACTTACGAGGAATTGCTCGAAAAAAAAGGAGGTCCGGTCCGGCCGCTTGGCATTGTCCTGGTTGTCTTACTCGGCGTATTCGGTTTTGTCGTCAGTCTCTTTTTGAGTGATTCGATCGTCCGCTATGCGTTTCAAAGCGGATTGGAGAGAGCCAACGGAGCCACCGTCGATCTGGAAAATGCTGAGTTAAAACTGACCGAAGGTCGGCTGACTTTGTCGGGACTGGCGCTGGCCGATCCGAACGAACTTTCCACCGATCTTTTCCGCGCGGAGAAACTCGAAGCATCGATCAGCCAGAAAGATCTCCTCCGCAAACGGATGCATATCGAAAATCTACAGATTATCGATGCCGCAACCGGCGAGAAAAGGCAGCTTCCCGGTGTTCTCACCCGTTCGCTTCCGGAGCCGCCGCCCGAAGAACCGGGCGAGGGGAAAAGCTTGGATGATTACATTCAGGAAGCCAAAAAATGGCGCGAACGACTCAACCAATTGGCCGAATGGGTCGAAAAAGTTTCCGGTCCGGAAAAAGAGCCGGAGGAGGAAATCACTCCCGAAAGCGAAGAGGAACGCCAGCGCCGGATTTTACAGGATGGCTACCGCCGAGCTGTCGCGAGTCACCTCATCGAAAAGTCGCCGACTCTTTTGATTTCCTACGCTTCGGCCGAGAAAATGCGGATGACGCAGTTTCCGGACGAAACCGTCGATGTCATTGCCGAAAACTTCTCCACTCATCCACGATTGGTCGAGGAACCGCCGAGAATCATGATTCGTTCGAGCGAAGATTCCTTTCTCGTCGATGCCGATCTTGCCGGACTCTCCGGTCGTTCCGCAGCCAACAGTCTGGAATTTGTTTATCTCGGCCTTCCGGTCGATCAGGTTGCCGATGGCCTTAAATTCTCCGGACAGACCCCGATCCAAGGCGGAACAATCGATCTGAGAAGTCGCGGAACGTGGCAGATCTCCAATCTCAATCTTCCGATCGAGGTCACTTTGCGCAATACGCAACTTTCGATTCCCGAGATCGGCGATACGGCGATCGAGGAATTGCTGCTCCCGATCGGTATCGGCGGTTCCCTCCGGAGTCCGCGTATCGGTTTTACAAACGAGGACTTTACCGATGCTTTGGCAAAAGCAGGAAAAGCAGAACTCTCGCGGCGGCTTCAAAGCGAAACCGACAAATTGCGGGGCAAAATCGAGGAAAAAGCCGAGGAGGCCGTTGGCGACCGCGCCCGCGATTTGCTCGATGGCGTTTTCCGCAATCGCTGATCGGTCTTCCCGACAAAATTTTGTGGCCGTTTTGCATCCGGTTGGGGTATACATAAGTTCATGGTTTCATCGACTTCTCCGCTGACTATTCCGCAAAAGGCACTCGAGGAATATTTCGGGTTTCCTCAGTTTCGGGATGGGCAGGCGGAAGTGGTAGAAACGATCCTCGAAAGACGCGACACCTTGGTCGTGATGCCGACCGGTGGCGGAAAATCGCTTTGTTATCAATTGCCCGCATTGATTCGCGACGGCGTGACTCTGGTCGTTTCGCCTTTAATCGCCTTGATGAAGGATCAGGTCGACGCTCTCCAGCAACGCGGCATTCCGGCGACCATGATCAACAGCACGATCAGCTACGCCGAACAGCGCGAACGAATCGCCGCAATGGGAAAGGGCGATTACAAATTGGTTTACATCGCTCCGGAACGCTTTCGAAGTGAGGCATTTACCAATGCGCTCGGGAAAATTGAGATCGCCTTCGTCGCCATCGATGAAGCGCACTGTCTTTCTCAATGGGGACACGATTTTCGCCCCGATTATCTTCGGGTCGGAAAAGCGCTGGGAAAACTCGGACGTCCGCAAATCGCCGCTTTTACCGCCACTGCGACGCCGGAGGTTCGCAAAGATATTCTGACGCATCTCGAACTGCGCGATCCGAAAAGTTTCGTCACCGGTTTCTCCCGTCCGAATCTTCGCCTTTCCGTGAAACAGGTCTCAAGCGAATCGGAAAAATACGAACGTTTGCAGACCATCATCGGCCACCACGGAACCGGAATCGTTTACTGCGCCAGCCGAAAGCGAGTCGAGGAGGTCAGCAACGAACTTTCATCCGCCGGGATCTCCGTCGTCGCTTATCACGGAGGAATGAGCGATGAGATGCGCGAACGCGCCCAAAACCAGTTTCTCAAAAAGGAAAAGAATGTCGCCGTCGCAACCAACGCCTTTGGCATGGGAATCGACCGGGCCGACATCCGCTTTGTCGTTCATTTCGAAGTTCCGGGAAGTGTCGAAGCCTATTATCAGGAAGCCGGTCGCGCAGGCCGTGATGGAGGCCCGGCCGTCTGCGAACTCTTTTTCAATTTCGCCGATACGCGAATCCAGGATTTTTTCATCGACGGAAACAATCCGACTCGCCAGCTGATTATCGATACGTATGAAAAACTGCGATCGATCGCCGACGACGAGGGCGAAGTTGCCATCGGAATCAACGA
>DATGSL010000103.1:0-7004 GCA_035302665.1 Opitutales bacterium
CTCGGCTCTGCTCAAATTTCGCGGGCAGGAGAAATCCTTCAATCGCTACCCGAGGATGTTGCCGAAGCCGCACGCGATCCGCGGCAAGCCGTTGCAGTTATTTACGCACTTCTTCTTGCCGACGATCCTGCGATCCGCGAAAAGCAGCTCGAAATCATTCACAAGCGCGAAAACGAAACGTCAGTCGCCCGATTAAAAACCCTCCTCCCGCAGATCCAGCCGCTCGCCCAGGAGCTGCGTTTGCCTCTACTCGACCTGACCTTGCCGAGTTTAAAACAACTCTCCGCCGATCAATACTACAATCTGATCGAAACGATCGAAAAACTAAGCGACTGCGACGAAGATTTCTCCATTTTCGAATTTGCACTGGTGAAAGTTCTCCAGCGGAATCTCAAACCTCATTTTCAGAAGAAAAAGCAGCGCCCGACCGTTCACTATTACGCTGCCGCCGGACTTTCGCCCGAAATCTCAGTCCTTCTTTCTGCTCTTGCTCACTGCAGCGACGTGGATCCACAGCGAGCGTTCAAAGCTGGACGAGCTTATTTCCCCAACCTTTCTCTTAACCTGATTCCGGAAAAAGCTTCCGCTCTCAAACAAGTCGATGCTGCGCTCGATAAATTCGACACAACCTCCTTTCCCGTAAAGAGAGAATTTCTCGCAAGTGCCCTGGCTGTAATTGCTTCCGACGGAGTGATCAATCCGACAGAAGCCGAACTTTTCCGCGCGATCGCCGCCAGTCTCGATTGCCCGATGCCGCCGATCGCTCAACCGGCGAAAGTCTAAACAAAGGAGATCCTCCGGATCGTCTTCGCCATTCCAGAAACAAAAAAACCGATCCGGAAATGGATCGGTTCAATTCGATTGGAGAATCGATAAATGGTTGCCCGGCAAGGACTCGAACCTTGACAAACGGTACCAAAAACCGTTGTGCTACCATTACACCACCAGGCAGTAAAAGTTTAAAAGCAAACGGACTTTTTCGGTTTCGTCAAGCTACAAAATGACAGTTTTTCTGAAAACGAAGAAAAATCCGCGTCAAACCTGCTTGAAGAGTGCGATAAAATCCTCCTCCGCAAATCCGTTTTCCGCCGTTTTTTTCAAAGCCCGCTCGATTTCTGCGGCCAAAGCAAAGGTGCTTCCGTTCCCACTTCCGCGCAAGAGTCCGATATCTTTCAACATGTGCTTCACTGAAAACTGCGGCGAAAAATCGTTTTCCCGAAGTTTTGGCTCTTTCAATGCGGCGACTCCGGACCAAGCCGCATTCCGGCGCATCGCGTTAAAGAAAACCTCATCGGAAATTCCGGCAGCGCGCGCAAAATGCAAACTTTCGCTCAACGCTCCCGCCTGGATTGCGATTTGAAGATTCATCGAAAGTTTCAGAGCCGCAGCCTGGGCGGTCGTGCCGATCTCCAAACGAACCTCACTGAGCAATTCAAGAATATCGCCTGCCGATGAAATCGCCTCCGGTTCACCCCCGAGATAATAAACGAGCTTTCTCTCTTCCGCAGCCGGTTTACTTCCGGTAAAGGGCGCCTCCAGATAACGGGCGCCTTTTGCCCTCACCTTTTTCTCAAAACGCTCACTGCTCTCCGGATCGATCGTTGTCGATTGAATGACAAAATGCCCTTCACCCAATTCCGGAAGAATACGCTCAAGCAATCCCTGCACAGCCGCCGGATCCGACAGAACGATTATCAATACCTCCGCTCTCCGAGCCGCCTCCACCGGATCTGCTGCCCATTTCGGCGCTTCCGGTTTCGGAGTTCGATTCCACGATGCCGCAAGAACTCCATCGGCTTCCAAATGCCTCGCCCAGATACTGCCGATGATACCCAAACCAAAAACCCCAACTTTCTTATTCATTTTTCTCAAATTCCTTTTCATCGATCATAGTTTGAACAAAGCCACGGGCAATTCGGAAACCGTTTGAATTAAGGTTGTGGACGCTCGGTTTTTACTGGTATTTTAAACGAAAGAAACCGCCGCTCGTTCTTCTCCTCCAACAACCAGACTCAACTTATGAATCGTTCCTATTCTTCAAAAAATCCTTTCACGGTCGCCGATGCACCGTCCGATGTCCGCGCCGCTTTCATTCGCCGCACCTACGGCCATCTGGCTCTTGCCATACTCGCCTTTATCCTCATCGAATTCCTGCTCCTCTCGTGGTCGGGCGCCGGGCAATTGGTCGCAAAAATGACCAACGGTTACAACTGGCTGATCGTCCTGGGGGCATTTATGGGAACCTCCTGGCTTGCAGATCGCTGGGCATTAAGCTCTCAACCTCGCGCAACCTCCAATACACGGCTCTCGGACTCTTCGTCGCCGCCCAAGCCGTCATTTTCCTTCCCCTCCTTTATATCGCGGCTTACTACAGCACGCCTGACGTGATTCCGACAGCGGGAGCCATCACCGGCCTGCTTTTTCTCGGATTGACCGTAACGGCCTTTTCGACGCGAAAAGATTTTTCATTTCTCCGGGGCGCATTGACGATCGGTTCCTTCGTCGCGTTGGGAATCATTGTTTGCAGTATTTTTATCGGCTTCACCCTCGGACTGGTTTTCTCGGGCGCGATGGTTTTACTGGCATCCGGAAGTATCCTCTACACGACTTCCAATATCATTCATCATTATAACGAAGAACAACATGTCGCCGCTTCACTCGCACTCTTCGCAGGAGTTGCACTCCTGTTTTGGTATGTCCTTCGGATCCTCATGATTCTGCGAGACTGAGGCGCTCTTTGTCTCTCAACGTATCCATAAATTCCTCTTAAAAGAATTGACAGGGAATTCTAAAATACTTCCACTGAGGAAGTAATTCCAAAATATCGGCTCTATTTTGACGCCAAATTCTCTTATTTGCCCAAGGAGCCCTACCTACTGACCTCACAAATTATGAAAGAACTACGTTCTATGCGAAAATCCCCCCTCCGCCTGACGGCGGGAGCTATCACCTTAACATTGGCAGCGGCCTCCTTCGCGAATGCACAGATCGCTCTTGTTACTTACGACATGTCTGCGAATCCCGGGCGTTTCATCAATCCGTCCCAGGAGCCGGCTACAGTTGCCCCTGGCCTGACCGCCTCTCACATTACACGCGGGCCGGGTGTCAGAGATGCCTCTCTCAGTGGAGGTTTTTCGGCAGACGGCTGGTCGACAGTCACCTCCGAAATGGATGGAAGAGCCAATGCCCTGGCCAATGGTGAGTTTTTCACCTTTTCCATCGGAGTTGAAGTCGGCACGACTCTATCGATCTCAAATCTCGATCACAATCTGCGAAGATCCGCGGTAAACGGCCCCAGCCATTTCGAATGGCAATACAGCCTCGATGGTTTTACGACCGCCGGTAAAACGATTAAACCGGTCGGCTCCGAATGGGATTCGTTCGGATGGACAAATGATTACTTCACCTACTACGGACGGAACGGTGATAACAGCAATTATTCACCTGATCCGGACGAGCCTTTTGGCTACATGCTGCAGCGGGTCGATTTCCAGGACCCTTCCGAGATGCCGATTTTCGAACTCGGCGCAATCGAGGATCTGCAAAATATCCCAGGTGGTGAGACCGTTACTTTCCGGCTCTATGGATGGGGAAATGATAAAACAACTCCGACAAACACAGTCGCCTTCCGAAATGAGGGGCTTATCGTCAACGGAACCGTCATCCCCGAGCCATCGACCTATGCGCTGATCTTCGGTGCAGCCGGGCTCGGTGCAGCTTTCATGATTCGCCGCCGCAGGAAATCCACCTGAAACTGATCACGGGAAACTGAGATTTTCCTGACAATCAGTCTGAGATCACTCTTCACTGCCCGCTCCATTCGAGCGGGCAGTTTTGTTTTCACAGCTTGAACGGCTGGAATCCCGAACCCGAAAGATCGATCGGAATCGTCTCGGAACTTGAAATCTGCCCCCTTGTAAGGTTCAATCTTTACTTTCATGAACCGTTCCGAATCTCTTTTCCAGCGCGCCCTCGAACTTATGCCGGGCGGCGTCAATTCTCCTGTTCGCGCTTTCCGTTCTGTCGGAGGAAGTCCGTTTTTTGTCGATCGCGCCGATGGTGCCTATCTCTACACTGCAGATGGCGAACAACTGATCGATTTTGTCTGCAGTTGGGGGCCGGCAATCCACGGTCACAACCCGCGTGAGATTCGCGAAGCGCTCGAAAAAGCGCTCAAGAAAGGAACCAGCTTCGGCACACCGAATCCATACGAAGTCACGATGGCGGAATTGCTCGTCGAGATGGTCCCGTCGGTCGAAAAAATCCGTATGTGCAACAGCGGCACGGAAGCGACGATGTCGGCGATCCGCCTTGCCCGCGGATACACAGGGCGCAACAAAATCATTAAATTTGCCGGCTGTTATCACGGCCATGCCGATTCGCTTCTGATCAAGGCAGGCTCCGGCGCACTCACCCACGGACAGCCTGACAGCGCAGGCATTCCGGAAAGTTTTGCCGCCGAAACAATCGTCCTTCCGTTCAACGATATCGGCGCCATCGAGGAAGCATTTAAGGCAAACCCGGACGATATCGCCGGAATCATCCTCGAACCGTATCCGGCCAATGTCGGACTGATCCTGCCCGACGAAGGCTATCTGCAAAAACTCCGCGAAATCTGCACAGACTCCGGAGCTTTGCTGATCTTTGACGAGGTCATGACCGGTTTCCGCGTTTCACCCGGTGGTGTCCAGCTTTACGAAGAGATCATTCCCGACCTGACGGCCCTCGGTAAAATCATCGGCGGCGGCTTGCCGGTCGGCGCTTTTGGCGGAAAACGAGAAATCATGGACTTCCTCTCCCCTTTGGGCCCTGTCTACCAGGCCGGAACATTGAGCGGAAATCCGTTGGCGATGGCAGCCGGTCTCGCATCGCTACAACTCCTGCGGGAGAAAGATCCTTACGACGACCTCGAGAATCTGGGCAAAACCCTAGCTGCTTCCATTCGCGAAGCTTGTCTCGAAAAAGGAATCGCTGTCCAGGTGCCGCAAATCGGCTCGATGTTCGCGATCTTCTTTGCGGAAAACCGGGTTCGCAACTACGAAGACGCAACCGCTTCGGATACCAAGCTCTTTGGAAAATTCTTTCACGCATGCCTCGACCGCGGTGTTTACCTTCCGCCGTCACCCTTTGAAACCTGCTTTATCAGCACGGTCCATTCAGGAGAGGCAATCGAGCGCGCAGCCGAAGTCATGACGGAGGCGATCGGATCCCTTTAAAAAAATCTGCCCGTGCGGCACGCTCATTCGCGATCGTTGCGCCGTGATTCCACTTTTACCTGCAGCCGATGAGCGAGCCAGGCACGGACGAATCTCGGACCAGCAACGATCGCGGTAATGAGCGCAAAAATGAGCGCCACCCAAATCATGCGGGTAAGCGGATTTCCGACGCCGATGATTTCCTCCCCTGCTGCACGGACGCCGCGGCCGACCCCGGTTCCGACAGCTTCCAGCCCATCGATCACAATTTCCGGTTTTGCCAGTAATAACGCGAGGGCCGCACCTCCTGCTGCGACCTCCGGATGGCGGCCGATATATCGGAAAACCGCGCTTCCGTATTGATCGACTGCGCCGATAAACGCCTGGACTCCATTCTGGCTTTTTAGCGCAGGAAGAAGTTTCAATGTTTGCACAACTTCTTCAGTGGAAAGCTGTTTGCCGAGTCGAACGCCCTCTTCGCCGAGTTCCGCGATGAGATTTTCCCCGATTCCGCGATGCCGAATCGCAACTTCCATCGCGTCATCCCCGAAACGCCGGACTTGCGTCAAAACCGTTTCGCCCGACCGTGCGAGAACTTCGATTCCGTCGTTTCCGAAACGCCGGATCAGCGGCAAGGCTTCCGCACCCAGATCCTCCATTACTCGAATCATCTGAGGACCATTTTTTCGCAACAGTGGCGCGATTTCTTCTCCATGTTGACGAACCAATTTCGCGACACTCGCCTCGATCCCTTCGCCGACGGTCTCCCGTCCCCATTTTTTTGCCATGTACTCGGCCGTCTCGCGAACCAATTTCCCCGAGCCGGGAACTGCCTCGATTGGCGACACGAACGACAAAAGAAGCAAAAACTGAATTCCGAACACCCATCTCATCAAAGACCTCCCTTCTCTTTCACAAATTCCAATTCCTGTTGGCGAAACTGATTTTCTGAAACGAGCTGCGGACCGGCAAAACCGTTCCATTCCGAGCTCGATTTTTCAAAAACACCGACCATCCGGCTTTGATAATCGAAAAATGCAGCGATCATCTGCGGATAAATCCCGGGCATTTCGTCCGTTCCTTCCCAAAACATTTCGCGAAACTCCTGCATATTTTCGCGCAGTTCTTTTTTCATCCGATACTCGGAAATTTCGTTAAAACCGATATCGACGACCACCGCTACCGCAAGAGAAAGACCGAAGGTCATCCAACTTGAGCCGAGCGCGGAGGCGACTGTTCCGCCCGTGCGCGCCAGCACCGATCCTGCCATCCGCCGGCCGAGTTGACCCGCCGCTTTGTTCGCGAGTTTCCGGCTGATTTGCAGGGTTTGATAAGCCGCAAGCTCACCTCCGCCAAAAGCGAGAAGCTCAATTCCGACCGACTGCGCGCCGAGTTTTCCCGCTTTCTGTGTGATCCCTGCTTCGAGCTGCTCGATCAACCACTCATCGACAACAACCGGATGAAATCCCCGAAGACCGATTAATTCGAGAAAGGACTCCTCGATTTCAACCGCAAGCAGATTTCGCCGCGCCTCCAGCTCACTTGCCAAGCGTTCGAAGCGATCGGTCACCAGTTGCGCGACGTCGATCCGCCCGTCAAATGCATCGTGCCACATTTCTTCAACAAGAGCCTCGACCAGCGGCAAACCGTATCCGTTTCGAACCGCTTCTGCGACAATTTCAAGAATTTCGCCTGACCGCAAAGTCCGCCAAAGCGATTCCTCGGATCGTTCCTCCCAAATAGAGCCGCTCGATCGAATCATTTTTCCCGGCATTCCCGTACAGTCGCGGCCGAGCGCGTAAAGCAAAC
>DATGSL010000104.1:0-4493 GCA_035302665.1 Opitutales bacterium
AGCATCGAAACCAGCCGGTTCCCCAACATATCGATCGGGTGACACATACTCGTCAGCTCCCGATCGGTCGATAAATTCGAGCCGAGTCCATTCCCGCCGATCACACTGAGGTCGTCCGGCACCGAAATTCCTGCCTCTTGCGCAGCCATCAGTGCACCCATCGCCAACCCATCACCGGCGCAATAAATACAATCGGGCCGAAACGATCCGTCAAAAAGCTCCTTCACAGCCTGACGGCCCATTTCTTCATCACGGTCTCCCGCAACCACCACCCGCATCTGAATTTCCTGACCGAGCGCGGCTCCAAGTCCCGCTGCCATTCCCGCAAATCGCAAACGAACCGAGACCGATTCCTCCAGCGAAGGACTCACCAAAACAACAATCCGCCGACGCCCCGCCCGACGCGCGGCGATTCCAATCATCCGGCTCGCACTGTAATAATCGGGCGACACAAAATTTTTCGTCGCACTTTCCGTCCACGGATTCAGGTCAACAGCCGGCTTCCCCTCCTCTTCGCAAAGTCGGCGCAAGCGGCGGCAAAAAGGTCCCGGGAAAAGAATAAAACCGTCGCGATCTCGACTTTCATTCAGGAAAGCAGTCGCCGAAGCGTCGGTTTCAAGGGCCTCCTCCGGCAAAGGACGGAGAACAATCGGACGTTCGGACTGGAGAATTCCGTGCAAAATCCCTCCGTAAATCCGGTACGACCAATCGGCAGCGGGTGGATCTTCCGAAACCGGGATATTGGTTCCGAAATACAAAACCTCATTTTGACTCAGCTCCCTATCGACCCAAAAGGTACCGCTTCCGATTTCCGACCGGATTTTCCCTTCGTCTGCAAGTTTCTGAAAAACAGTCTGGACGGTGGTCGTGCTGACCTTCATTTGGCGTGCTACCTGACGGATCGAGGGCAACCTTCTGCTCATTTCCGGATCCCGCTGTCCCGATTCGACAAGTAGGGTCAACAAATAATGTCGGACGCGTTCGGATGGGCGGAAAACCGAATTCGTGGGCACCAATGTTTCAGTTAATTCATGTTTAATTGATTGAGGAAAAGAAGCCATTGCTAATCGGAAGTAAAAACATCGGCTTCAGGCGTGTCAATCTTCACACCGGCCTTCCGCCTGAAACCATAAAGAGATAGAAAGTTCATTTGGAGAAACCGGCCCACTCGTATCGATGGAAATACCGGCATTTTCGCAACCTATCCGTTTTCTTCTGCACTCAGAAAACCTGGTTGCGCAAAATCGTTCCGGGACGTGCTTCGGTATGTTGATCGTCCGCAACAACAATTTCTCCATTAACAAGAACCCATTTAAAGCCGGTCGCATATTGATGAGGATCGGTAAAAGTTCCGTGATCCTGAACCGTTTCCGGATCAAAAACCACAAGATCAGCCGCATAACCTTCAGCAGTCTGTCCCCGCCCTCTCAAACGGAAGGTTGTCGCCGGTAGCGAGGTCATCCGGCGCACCGCATCCTCCAGCGACAAAACCTGCTCCTCCCGCACATAGCGGGCCAAAGCGCGCGCGTTGTTTCCATATCCACGCGGATGGGGAACTCCCGAACCGAAGGTCCGCACGCTGCTATCAGCCGCGATCATCGTATTCGGATGCTGCAAAAATTTGCGCAAATCTTCCTCGTTCATCGTATGAAAAACTCCGGAAGCGCTCCCTTCGAGCTCGAGTTCGAAAATGAGGTCAATCTGGGCACGGAGATCGTCGCGACCATATTTGCGCATCGCTGCCTCCGGTACTCTCAACCCATTCAAACTCGGATCCGCACGAAAAAAAGCGATCGCCGCATATCGGTAATCCTCCCGTCCACTGGCACGAAGATTCCGGAGCATTTGCTGCACAATTTTCTCTTTCGTATCAGGATCGGAAACTCTTTCGCGAAATTTCTCTCGTCCACCTTCACGGGCCGAATTCGGTATCAACTGCCGCATTCCGGTGCTCGACGCCGTGTACATGTATTGGTCCTGAGTAATATCGAGCCCGGCCCGCCGACTCTCTTCAATCAAAGCCAACATCTCTTCGCTCAAACCCCAAGCGCTTTCACTCGCTGCCTTGATATGCGAAATCTGTGCGCGGATATCGGCCTCACGGGCAATCAGAAGCAGCTCTTCAATCGCAGAAATCACTCCTCGCCCTTCATTCCGCATGTGGCTCACGTAAATCCCGTCCCAGGCAGCGGCCACTTTTGCCAATTCAACAATCTCGTCGGTACCCGCAAAAGTTCCCGGCTGATAAATCAATCCGGTCGAAAAGCCGACCGCACCCGCCGCCATCGCTTGCTCCACCAACTTTTTCATTTCATCCAACTCTTCGGATGTCGGAGCCCGGTCGGTATTGCGGCCGATTACCTGCGCGCGAACCGAGCCATGACCGATCAAGCTCGCAACGTTTGCCGAAAACCCGATCTTCTCCAACTCGTCAAAATAGGCAGAAAAATCGGTACGGGAACTTCCGCAATTTCCGAGAATCAACGAAGTGACTCCCATCCGCACAAAATTTTCGGCTAAAGGAAGCCGCTCGATATTCTCCGCATGACTGTGAACATCGATAAAACCGGGAGCGACGACCTGGCCTTTCGCGTCGAGCTCCGTTTGACCGCGCCCGCGGATTTTACCAATCGCAACGATTTTGCCATCGGCGATTCCGATATCGGCAAAATAAGCGGGATTCCCTGTTCCATCGACCACCCGCCCACCTCGGATAACGAGATCGTATTCAGCAGCCAGAACGGTTATTTTTGCGAGAAAAACGAAAGAAAGACAGACGAAAACCGTTTTCATAAACGAACCTGTAAAGAATAAGTGGAAACGATACCAGCCCTATCGATCAAAAAAAAGCCCGCGGATGCGAGATCCACGGGCTTCTGTTAAGAATTAAACTTATGCGGTTAATTAGAAACCGGCGGTGTAAGAGATCGTCCAGAAGAGGTTCTTACCGCGGGTGCCGGTCAAATCGGCTTTCTCTGCGGTCGCGTAATGGACGCCTGGCGTCAACTTCGAGAACTCATTCAAGCGGAAAGGAAGTTCTGCCGAAGCACCGTAGTAGTGGTAGTCTTCGTTAACGCGGGCTCCACGATCTTTTATGCTGCCACCGAACTGCTGGCCGAAGAATGCGGAAACGTCGAGGGAAAGATCACCGTCCGGATCGATTTCAAAGATATATCCTGCGCTACCTTCGGCAACGTGCGTGCGGCGATCGAAGTCGTAGTAATATTTGATTCCGACGTTGATCCCTTCGATACCGACATCATAGAGCTTCGTTCCGATGAAGACTTCATGCGTGCGCTTGGATCCTGAATCGGGCCAGTGATAAACGGTGCCTCCGACGTCGAAGACCAAAGATTCGAACTGCGGAGCGGCAATTTCAAAACCGCCATAATACTGGAGTTCATTGTCTACCCGCTGATTAGATCTGTTCCGATTATCTACTGCGAGGTTGGCGAAGATACCGAGATAGAAATCGCCGAAGGAGGCTTCGAGCGATGGCTGAAAGGAATTATCTGCAACTTCGTAGCCGCGGAAATTGTACTCCGAGGCAAAGGTTAGATCACTGGTAACTCCCAGCTCTGCTGGCACCGGAAGATAAGCCGAAAGGCTGGAGGTGCCGACAATGACCGCTGCGGAAATAGAAGCGATTGTCTTGTTCATAATATTCTGTAGTTGTTTGTTTGTTTGTTTTTGTATGCTGAAGAGACTTCAGCAGCTTTACTACAGGCGGAAAACCGCAATGGTATCAAGATAAAAATTTTATTTTTCTGCCTCGACTCACGTATTCAAAGGTAAATATCTGTTTTTTCCTATGCCGACCGCTCTTCGTATTCAAATATTCACCGCCGCTTTTTTTGCTTTTGCCGCTGTTTTACTCGGCGCACTCGGCGCTCACGCACTGGAACCGAAATTGATGGAGCGCGATATGGTCAGCGCGTGGAGAACAGCTTCGCTTTACCACATAGCGCATGCGCTGGCACTCTTCGCACTCGGGATTTGGGGTTCCACAAAAACTTTGCCCGCTGTCGCTCGCTGGACGTTTTGGCTCTGGGCAGCCGGGATCGTCTGCTTCTCCGGCTCCATCTACATACTTGCGCTCGGCGGTCCGTCGTTTCTCGGACCGGTGACGCCCCTCGGTGGACTTCTTTTTCTCAGCGGTTGGGTGGCGATTTGTGCAGGTGTGTGGAAAATTAAATAATGTTTTCTGAATACGGCGATTCGCCAAAAACCGCCGCCGTCTTGCGTTCATCGATGCCATTCTTCTGTCATGCAGCCGATTGAAATTCCAGAAGAGCTCGCACGATTGATCGATGCCGTAAAAAATACCGGCCGTCCGTATGTAGTCGGTGGATCGGTGCGCGATTGGCTTCTCGGCCAGACACCTCACGATTTCGACATCGAAGTTTTCGGTACCGATTACGAGGAACTGCGCAATGTTTTGGCGAAATTCGGACCGACCGAGGTCGTTGGCAAAAGTTTTGGTGTCGTTAAAG
>DATGSL010000105.1:0-9780 GCA_035302665.1 Opitutales bacterium
ATCTCCCGCAAAATCGAAGATCCGCGCGAGCGCAACCGACTCAAGGAAATCCTCCGCAAATTGACGATCCCCGAAGGGATGGGCGTCATCATCCGCACCGCCGGCGAAGGCAAAAAACTCCGCTACTTTATCCGCGACCTCCATATCCTCCTGAAAAAATGGGATGCGATCTGCGAGAAAACCGGCGACAAAAACTTTCGCGGATGTGTCTACGAGGAACCCGATCTGCTCGAACGCACAATCCGCGACTTCCTCACGGAGGACATCGACCGGGTTCTCGTCGACAACAAGGAAGATCATCAACGAATGCTCGACCTAGTTGCCATGATCTCCAACCGTTCGCGACAAAAAATCAGCCTCTACAACGAGCGCATCCCGATCTTCGAACGATTCAATATCGAGCGGCAGATCGAACAGACTTTTCAACGTCAAGTCCCCCTCCCTTCCGGCGGCCAACTCGTCATCGAAGAAACCGAAGCCTTGATCGCCATCGACGTAAATACAGGCGGTCACCGCAACCGCGGCGGCGGACGGGACACGATCACACAGGTCAACCTAGAAGCAGTCGCAGAAGTCGCACGCCAGATCCGCCTTCGCAATATCGGCGGATTGATCGTCATCGACTTCATCGACATGAAAAGTCGCAAAGATCGCAATCTTGTTCAGGATCGAATGAGACAAGCGATGGCCGACGACCGCGCCAAAACGCACATCCTCCCGATTTCCCAGCTCGGGTTGATGCAAATGACCCGCCAACGGCAGCACGAAAGCACCGCTGCCTCGATGTACACCGGCTGTCCCTATTGCCGCGGACGGGGAATGGTCAAATCAGCCCGCAGCATCAGTGTCGAAATCCAGCGCCGCCTGACGAGCGTCTTGCGCCGAAGAAGCCACGAAGAAAAAGGCGAACTACATCTCCGGATCCTCGTCCACCCGAGCATCCTGGAACGCCTACGGAGCGAAGACGAGGAACTGCTCGCGCAAATGCAAGATCACTACGGAGTGAAACTTACCTTCCGCGCGGACATCAGTTTCCACGTCGAAAACTTCAAAATTGTTCACGCCGAAACCGGCGATGAATATAATTAGATTTCCGCATTTAAAGTTCATCTTTCAGATCTGAAAACCGTGGACCGTTTCGGAAACAACGGACTATTTTCCACTCCTACCGAGCGGTTCACGAATTTCAGTTTAAACTTTCAACGTTTTAGATCTCAATCAGCACTCGCCGCCTCATCTACCTGCTCGACGCCGACGAAAAACGCCACCTGCGCTGCTCATTTCTGATCACCCGGCTTCTCAACTGGAAATCGTTCCAGCCGGCACCGATCAATCGGATCTCCGAACTGATGCACGCGAAGCTGAAACCGTATCTTCACGACGTCGATCACCGCCTCGTGATCCAATTGGCCTACTGGGAAAAACGCGATGAACCGGTCGCGGTCCTTGCCGGTCTCCAAACCGGGGATCTCCTAAAAGCAATCGTCGACACCGGACGCGCCTTCCTCCGCGACGGCAACCGCTTGCGCCTTCAATGGGGTGAAGAGCGACAGGCCGAGCCTCAGTGGCGGATAACCGGGGAGGACGAATGGCAGCCCACCTTTACCGTACAACCTGCGGCAGATCTGCTCATCGCTTCGCAACCGCCCTGTTATTTCGACCGCGAAGCTAATGTGGCCGGCGGGCTCCGAACCCCGTTTTCCCCCGCCCTCGCTGGAAGCTGGCTCAATGCAAAGCCGATGAAACAGAAAGAGGCGCACGCCTTTTGCGTTCGTTTGATGAACCGTTTCTCCGACGAACAGATTCCGTCGCCCGAAACAAACCTCGCAACCGATTCGGAACAGATCCCACCGAAAATCCAACTTCGCATCCTCCCGCGAAACAAAGTTGAAACTCTGACCCCAGGTCGCGCCTATTCGATGAACGAACTCGCACTCGCGGAACTAACATTCGGTTACGGCCCGCGAACAATCGACTGGAACTCCGATGTCGAAACGATCGCTTTTGAAGAAAATGGACAGATCCGACGCTGCACACGCGATCGCAAGGCGGAAAAAGAAGCGCTCGCAAAACTCCACGCACTCGGACTTCAAGCCGGCACCACCGACGACGGTTTTCTCCCATTCGAACAGGGCCATTTCGAACTCAACCCAAGTGGCCCGCTCTCCTGGAACGATTTACTCAAAACAGAATTCCCGAAACTCCGGAGAAAAGATGGCTGGAAAATCAGCCATCACCGCACATTCGATCTCGTCACGGTCGCCGACCAAGACTGGTTCCGCCAGGTAAAACGAACGAAAGAAGATTGGTTTTCTTTTGAAGCTGGAATCCGCTATCGCGGGCAGCGAATCCAGGTTCTGCCGATTCTCCGACAATTTCTCCGGGATCATCCGCACAAGTCGCGGGAAAAATTGATCGAAACGTGTCGCCAAACCTCCTTCACCGTCTTACTCGCCGACGGAAAATTCCTTATCCTCCCCGGAGAGCGAATTGCGGAACTGCTCCAGCTCGTTTTCGAGATTAACATCGCAGGCAGCGACAGCTCAGCCATCCGAATCAGTGCTTTACGCGCATCCGAACTCGCAGATTCCGAAATCGTGGAGGTCGACGAAAACGATTTGACCAAACGCCTCCGCCGCCTCCGCCACGAAACAACGGACGGACTCCGAATCGAGCCGCTTGAAAACCTTCCACCCCTTCCCGTCTCCCCTCGCCGTTATCAACAGCACGGACTCGCTTGGCTCAATTTCCTCCGGGAATACAACCTCGGCGGCATCCTCGCTGACGATATGGGTCTCGGCAAAACGATGCAGGTTCTTATCCACATCCTGCACGAAAAAACAGAGGGACGCCTCTCCGGTCCTTGCCTGATCGTCGCGCCAACCAGCGTCCTCGATTCCTGGGAAAACGAACGGGAACGCTTCACCCCCGATCTGACACTCCTCCGGTTTCACGGCCCCGAACGCGAAACCCCGCAAAACGGTTTCGCCGCCTTCGACCTCGTCCTCACCTCCTACGCCCTGACCTACCGCGACCGGAATCTTCTCGCCGACGAACCGTGGGAACTGATCGTACTCGACGAAGCTCAACGCATCAAAAATGCCTCCTCCGAAACCGCCCGCGCCCTTTTTTCCTACCGTTCCAAACGCCGCCTTTGTCTAAGCGGCACGCCGATGGAAAACCACCTCGGCGAGCTCTGGTCTCTTTTTCATTTTCTGATGCCGGGATTCCTTGGCGACCGCCGCACCTTTGACAAAACCATCCGCCAACCGGCCGAAGGAGAGGACGATGATCTCGCACGGGAAATTGCCGAACATCTCGCCCTTAGGCTGCGCCCTTTTTTCCTCCGTCGAAAAAAGGAAACCGTCGCCTCGGAACTGCCGCCTCGCACGGAAATCACCCGCCTCATTCCGCTCTCCACCCGCCAGACCGAACTCTACGAATCGATCCGCCTGCGCCTTCATCGACAACTCGTGCCGGAACTCGAAAAACGGGGCATCGCCGCCTCGCAAATTGAGATTTTCAGTGCCCTCCTGAAACTCCGCCAAACGTGCTGCGACCCACGTCTTTTAGACGAAAATTACGATTTCACCGCTGACGATTCCGCCAAACTCCTCTTTCTGATGGAGATGCTCGACGATCTCGTTGAAGAAGGCCGCACGATTCTGATCTTTTCGCAGTTTGTCCAAATGCTCCACCTCATCGCGCGCGAATTGGAAAAGAAAAGCTATCCCTTCCTCAAACTCACCGGCGCGACGGAAAACCGCGGCGAACTCATCCAACGCTTTCAAGCCGGTGAAGCACCGATTTTCCTGATCAGCCTCAAAGCCGGCGGCACCGGACTCACCCTCACCGCCGCCGACACCGTGATCCAATATGATCCGTGGTGGAACGTCGCTGCTGAACAGCAGGCCGCCGACCGCGCTCACCGCATTGGGCAAGACAAACCTGTTTTCCATTACCGCCTCATTATGAAAGGCACGATCGAGGAAAAAATCCTCCACCTTCAACAACGGAAACAGACGCTCGTCGATTCGATCCTCGAAGGAATTCCCGCCAGCCGGACCTTGATCGACAAAGAAACCTTCGAAGCCCTCTTCACCGAAATCGACGACTCCTGAAATCAGACATCAGAAAATCGTGAACAAGCCAAACACGAATGGAAACTCGACTTTATCTTAAAATCAAAGAGACGGCGCTTGTCCAAGTTGTCAGCCAGATTGACATTTGCAGTAACATGCGATCCTTTTCTGAAAGCTCCCGCAACCACCCTTGTGCGAGTAAATTGTAGAACAAGGGTGCGTAGGCCCGCTGTGAATCAACAACTTCACCGGTGTCCATCGGGAGCTATTTATTTCCCAAAACGATAACGAAGAATCCGATGAAACCGATGTCTCATTGGCCTTGCCGTCCAAGCGACGCCACCAATTAAAACGATTGTGATATCGATAACGATACACAGGTCGAAACTCCGTAACAGATTCGCTACGGGGTCTTAGATCAAAGATCTAAAATTTAAAATCCCCGCCCCTACCTCACACCGCGATCGGCAACGCGTTTCCCGTAAGCATACACGATAAAACCGATTCCGATCGCGATCAGAAAGATCGAATAAAAGGTGCCGCGGCTCATTCCGAGAATAAGCCCGGCATCCGGTTCACGGAAGACTTCGCTCACGATTCTCGCGATCGCATAGCCGATGAAGAACTCGCCGGTCAGCTGTCCAGGTGAGCGCTTGACCACAGGTGTTTTCCAAAACCGGTATTGCAAATAAATGAATAAAACCAGTCCTTCGAGTCCGGCTTCGTAAAGCTGAGATGGATGGCGCGCCGGAATCTCCTCAACCGGCGTTCCCGGTGGCACACTTTGCGGAAATCGGACCGCCCACGAAACCGTCGTGATTTTTCCCCAAAGCTCTCCATTGATGAAATTCGCAATCCGTCCGAAAAAGATCCCGGGCGGCGCAACCGTCACCAACAAATCAGCCAGCTGCAAGACCGGCATCCGCTGCGTTCGGGCAATCCAGAGAATTGCGAGCGCAACTCCGATAAATCCACCATGACTCGCCATTCCTCCCTCCCAAACACGAAAAAGAACGAGCGGATCGGCGCGAAAAGCAGCAAAATCATAAAACAGAAAATACCCGATCCGTCCACCGGCCAAGACACCGATAATGATCGCAAAAAAGGAGGTACTCAGCTGATCGTTGTCAAGAGGCGATCGTTTCCGCCGATGATAATAAGAGAGCAGCCCAAAGGCTGTGGCGAAGGCTGCCAAATAGGCCAACCCATAATAACGGATTCCGACTCCTTCGGAAAACTCGATGAGAAACGGGCTCAGATCGTGAACCCAGTAATTTGATTTCGCCACGGTTAAGATGAGACGGAAGCCTCCTCCTGTTTGATCTGCTCCCGTTTTTTGGCCATCATGTGGCGAACCCGGGCAAGTTCCCGCATATCGATCGCAACATCATCCTTCTCAAAAATTTCACGCCCGATGATATGCTCCATAATGTCCTCAAGTGTAAGCACACCTGCGACCGATCCGAATTCATCGACCACAACCGCCAGTTGCTGATGAGTTTTGAGAAAAACCTGCAACGCAGCCGCCGCCGTTACCGTCTCAGGAATAAAGTGGATCTCCTCGCAAAGCCCGCCGATCAAACGATTCTCCTCATCCCGCGCCATCGCAAGGAGCAAATCCCGTCTCCGCACCAAGCCGACGATATTGTCGATGCTCTCCGAATAAACCGGCATCCGCGCAAACGGAATATTCGGATATTCATTAAAAACCTCGCCGATCGTCGCGCTCTCGTCGAGAGCCGTCACCACCGTTCGCGGAGTCATGATCTCGCTCACCCGTATATCACCGAGACTCAACGCGTTCGAAATCATATCCCGCTCGTTTTTCGTCAGATGTCCCTCCTGAGCTCCCCTTCGCGCAAGAAGCAGAATTTCCTCATCCGAATCGCTCTTATCGGGCTCCTTCCCAACAAAAATCCGCACAAGCGCACCGGAGAGATAGTTGAAGGGACGAAGGGCCGCGACCATGATCCGCAGCGGGAAAATTAGCACCGGCTGCAGCGAATGACGATAGGCCACACCGACATTTTTTGGAATGATTTCAGAAAAAACCAAAATCGCAAAAGCGAGCGCCACCGAAACGATTCCAAGCCACTCGTTTCCGAAAAGACTAACCGCCAAGCCACCGACCAAGGTCGCTCCAAGGGTGTTGGCGATCGTGTTCAAGGTCAAAATAGTCGAAATCGTCTCATCGATTTTCGTTTTCAGGCGCTCCAAAAGAAGCCCTTTTCGCTCCGACTTGCGCTTCAGTGCCTCGATTTCCGCGGTCGTCGTGCTCAGAATCATCGCTTCCATCACCGAGCAGATCGCGGAGAGACCAACCGTCAGAAGCAGAGCTATAACAAGAACAAAAACTGGATTAACGTTCATGATGGCAGCGATCGTTCCTCTTCAGCCTCTCAAGATCCCACACCCGAGAAGTTTCTTTGGAAAAATCGACTGCAGAGTGTAAAACATTCAAAGAAGAACTTAACGAAAGTCCCGCCAAAAACTAAGCGTTGCTTTAGTCAGTCGTCAAGGCGAAGTGAACGCCTCTGCGCAACCGTTTTAACCGCCCCTGATATTTGCCCGACCCAAACGACCTTTCTTTTAAAAATCCAGCCGAGAGACTCCCCTTTTTGCTAAATTTGTCATAGAAAACTGATAACATTAATACCATTCTGCCTTGACGGTCGACACCTTGCCACCTTTAGATGGACATCTTCCCGTTTTTGTACGGGAAAAACCATTGCCTTATTTCAGTCATTTTATCTAACTCAACCATGATGAAGCACTTCGCCAGGCTCCTCTTTCCGGGCTTTCTGATCATTCTCTTTACCTCCGGTTGCGCCTCCATTACCAAAGGCCCGACTCAGCGCGTCCAAATCAATTCCGAGCCTTCCGGCGCGAGAATTCTCCAAAATGGGCAAACGGTCGGAATCACACCCGAGACACTCACCCTCTCCCGCAAACGTGGACATTCCTTCACGATTGAAAAAGCGGGCTTCAAACCGGAAACGGTCACTTTCCTCACCGTCCCGAACAAACCGGCCGACGCCTTCATCCGTTTCGGAATCGACGACACATTCGGAGCTCATAACGACCTGACACCGGAATCGGCCAGCGTCGAACTCCAGCCAGCGATCCTTCCCGACGAGCCAGGCGATAATCCATTTGCCGAACTCGCGGCAAAAATTGTCGAAGTTGACGAACAACTTGCCCGCAGACAAATTTCCGCCGAGGATCACCGTTACATTCTTTCCCGCCTCTTCGAGTTCTATCAGCCCTGAGGCCGACCTGCGGGTCACCCGCTCAACGTTTTATGCCGCGGTCTTGCTTGAGCTGGATCGCGGCTTTTGTTTTACTAAATTCCTGTGACGACCGAAAACAAACCACTTAAACAGACTCCTCTCCGCGCTTTCCACGAACGCCAGGGCGCCCGGTTCGTCGATTTTGGCGGATGGGAAATGCCGGTCCAATATTCAGGCATTCTCGAAGAACACCGCGCAGTTCGCACTGCAGCAGGTCTCTTCGACGTCAGCCACATGGGAGAAATCGTCGTCAAAGGATCGGAAGCCGGACCTTTTCTCGACTACCTCCTGACCAATCGCGTCGCCAATCAGGCCGATGGAAAAGCGATTTATTCCCCAATGTGCCGCCCCGACGGCGGAACGGTTGACGATCTTCTCGTCTACAAACGAAACGACAACGACTTCCTTCTCTGCGTTAACGCAGTCAATACCGCAAAAGATTTCGAGTGGATCCGCGATCAGAAGGGCGACTTTGATTGCGAAATCACCGACGCTTCGCCCGATTTTGCACTTTTGGCGATCCAAGGCCCCAAAGCGGCAGAAATTGTTCAAAAGATCAGCCAAACGCCGCTCGCCGAAATCAAGCCGTTCACCTTCCGCGAAGGAGATGTCGCCGGCGCCGCTGTGACGATTAGCCGGACCGGATACACCGGCGAAGACGGATTCGAACTTTACCTGTCGCCCGCCGATGCCGAAAAAGTCGCCGATGCGCTGATGGAAGCCGGAGAATCGGAAGGACTGATCGCTGCCGGATTGGGCGCACGCGACAGCCTCCGCCTCGAAGCCGGATTCCCCCTTTACGGTCATGAGATCAGCGATACAATTACGCCGATCCAAACCGGGCTCGGCTGGACGGTGAAATTTCAAAAAGAAAACTTCATCGGCCGCGATGCTTTGCTCGAACAAAAGGAAAAGGGCGTCGAATCGAAAATCGTCTTTTTCCGCACCGGAAGCCGCCGAATCATTCGCGCCGGTACGCCTGTTTTTTCCGATAACCGTGAAGTTGGAACCGTTACTTCCGGCACCCTCTCGCCGATGCTCAACGAAGCGATCGGCAGCGCCCTGATTTCTCCCGCATCTGAAAAAAGTGCACTTTCCGTCGATATTCGCGGGAAAAAGCATCCGCTTGAAATCGTGCAGCCTCCTTTTTATCGACGCTGAACCCATTCCCATTTTCTCTTAAAAATATGAAAACACCCAATGACCTGAAGTTCCTCAAATCCCATGAATGGATAAAAGTCGATGCAGACAATATCGCGACCATCGGAATCTCCGATCACGCGCAAGACAGCCTCGGCGATATCACCTTCGTCGAATTGCCCGATGTCGGTGATACCTTTGAAAAAGGAGATCCCTTCGGAGTCGTCGAATCGGTAAAAGCTGCCTCCGATATCTATGCGCCGGCAGCTGGCGAAGTCGTTGCTATTAACGAAGACCTCGATTCCGAACCGGAAAAACTCAACCAATCGCCGTACGAAGAAGGTTGGCTCATCAAACTGAAAATCTCGGATCCTGCAGATCTCGACGACCTTCTTTCCGCCGATGAATACGAGGCGTCGATTTAAATTAATCGGATAAACCGGTTCGACAAAAGGCCGGGGATTTTATTTTCGGCGCTGCACGATCGTTGCAGCGCCTTTTTTATTGCTGAATGGCTTCAACTCGCACTTCCCGAAACCGGTTCCGGGAGTTTTAATTCCGTAAAAACCGGCAAATGGTCCGACGCGACCCGGGCGAGCGTTGTCCGAGCGACCTCGACCCGCCGCACCTCAAAATGCGGCGAAACGAAAATATGGTCGATCCGGCCAAGCGGATATCGGCCATAGAGCGTTCGCCTTGGACGCTGCTCCCGCGTGAGAATCTGAACATCCGGGAATCGCCCGCTGATTTCCGTATGAACGTAAGAAAAAGGAAGCGCGTTCATATCGCCGCAAATAATCACCGGCTCATCATCCGGAAGTTTCCCAAGCCACTCTTCCCCGAGAAGCGCCCGCACCTGTTGGCGACGCTCCAATTTGCGCAAGCCGAGATGCGTGTTCACCAATTGGATTTTCTCTCCGCCACAATCGAGTTCAAGCCACTGCGCCCCACGCGGTTCAAGTTTCGGCTTATCGATCAGTCCCGGAAGCCATCCGGTTTTCACCTCCCGTATCGGAAAAAAACTTAAAACCGCCAGTCCATATTTTTCCTCACCTTCCTCAACCACCGGAAAAAAATGGTAATTCATCCGCAGCAACTCCGCAATTTTACTAGCTTGATCGATCCCTCCGCTGCGCTCGCGCCCGACATCGATTTCCTGAAGCGCGACGATATTCGGTCGATGACGCGAAAGAACACGCGCAATCCGGGCCGGAGAGAGCTTTGAATCAACTCCGACACAACCGTGCGCGTTGTAGGTCACAACCCGC
>DATGSL010000106.1:0-6510 GCA_035302665.1 Opitutales bacterium
CTTTTTTCTCGATCCGGTGCCGTCGATCGTCCGGGGTCGTGGAGAGCGGATGGAGCCGCTGTCGGAATCGTCGGCTGAGCGATTGCGCGGGGTTCGATTGCTGCTGATAAAACCGTCGTTCCCTGTCAAGACTTCGTGGGCTTATTCGGCTCTAGCCGCGGATCCGGAACATTATTTGCCGGCGGAGCGGGCGGAGAGTCGACTTGCGGAGTGGCTGGCGACGGAGGATGCGCCGGTTCGCGATCTGCTTTTCAATAATTTTGAGCCGGTTGTTTTTAGAAAATATATTCCGTTGCCGACTTTGAAGAAACGGCTGGAGCGGGAATTGGATCTGCCCGTTTTGATGAGCGGGAGTGGAAGCACCTTGTTTGCGTTGATCGAGAATAAAGAGGAAGTTGGTTCGGTGCGGGAGTGCGTGGGCGATGCTTTTGGAGAGGAAGGGTGGGTTGCCGAAGCCCGGATCGTTTGAGGAGCGGGTGAGGATTTTGGCAAAAGGGATGGAGGATGCAGGAGGCGGAGGAAAGGTTTGTCAGAGTTGGAGTGGTTTGAGAATTTGCTCGTCGTCTGTTTTGATAACGTGATTAAATGTCTGTGACTGGAGAGGCACGACTTCTTAAAGTCCTGCCCGCTATCGAATGAACCCCTCCGTTCAAGATCTGAGAATAAAAGGAATTCCGGCTTCGGCTGGAGTTGCCCATGGCCGTGCTGTGCTCCTGGTGCAGAATGAGCTCGATATACCGGAATCGGAAATTGATGAAAGCGATTTTCCGGCTGAAATCGAACGTTTTGAGCGCGCTTTGCTCGATACCCGCGCTCAAATTTCGAAGATCCGGAACGAGGTCGCCGAGAAACTCGGTGAGGATGAGGCGAATATTTTCGATGCGCATTTGCTCGTGATCGAGGACAAGGCGTTGATCGACGAGACGATTCGCGAAATGGAAACTTCGCGGCGGAATATTGTCCATGCCTTTCATGTGGTTTCGGGTCGATATATCGATGCGTTTGCCCGGATCGATGACGAATATCTCCGTGAGCGAGCGACCGATATCCGCGATGTTTCGCGGCGATTGTTGCAGAATCTCATGGGGATTGATTCCCACGGGATGAGCCGCAATGTCGGGAGCGGGATTTTGGTTTGTCACGATATTTCGCCTTCGGAAACGGCAAGTTTGGAGGAGGGAAATGTGCAGGCGATCGTGACCGATGTCGGCAGCAGAACCAGTCACGCTGTCATAATGGCGCGTTCGATCGAGGTGCCGGCGGTTGTCGGTTTGCGCAATTTTTCCAAACGCGTTCGGGCCGGAGACAGGTTGCTTGTCGATGGGTATGAGGGAGTTGTGATTGTCAATCCATCTCAGGAGACTCTTCAGCTTTACGGTCAGATTGAGGAACAGAAGGAGCGGTTAAAAGATCGATTGCTTTCCGTTCGCGATTTGCCGGCGGTGACGCGCAATGGGCGTTCGATTCCGATTCGGGCAAATGTCGAAAGCGCAGATAATCTCGAGCAGTTGATGGCCAGCGGTGCGCAAGGGGTCGGGCTTTTTCGGACCGAATATCTTTACATGGCCAATGTCCGTTTTCCGGCAGAGGAGGAGCAGTTTCAGGTTTATCGGAAAGTTGCGGAAACGATGGCGCCCGATCCGGTGGTGATCCGGACGATCGATCTCGGTGCCGACAAAATGGATCGTCAATCTCCTTATCACGATAATGAGGCCAATCCGTTTCTCGGCTTTCGTGCGATCCGTTTTTGCCTCGAATTTCCGGAGATTTTCAAGGATCAGCTCCGTGCGATTCTTCGGGCGAGCCATTATGGAAAGATCCGGATGATGTATCCGATGATCAGCGGTGTTGATGAGCTTTCGCGGGCGAACGAACTTTTGCAGGAAGTGCGGGAAGAACTTGATGGCGAAGGGATTCCTTACGATAAGGAACTTCCGGTCGGATGTATGATCGAAGTTCCGAGTGCGGCTTTATGCGCGGAGGCGCTCGCGAAGGAGTCCGATTTTTTCAGTATCGGAACGAATGATTTGATCCAGTATTTGCTCGCGATTGACCGGTTGAATGATCGCATTGCTCATCTTTATGAGCCGACGCATCCGGCGGTTTTGAAAACGATTCAAATGGTGGTCGATGCGGCTCATTCGCAGGGAATTCCGGTCGGTGTTTGCGGAGAAATGGCCGGCGATCCGATTTATTTGCCGCTTCTCCTCGGCCTCGGAGTCGATGAAATCAGCGTCGGTGCCTCGGCGCTGGCGGTGAGCAAATATCTGATTCGGAAGGTCGACGATTCCGAGCTTGAGGATTTGGTCAAAGAGTCCTTTGAGGCCGGAGATGCCAAGAAGATTTTCAAGTTGGCCGAGGCATTTTTCCGCCATCATGTTCTTGAAGATGTCGATCGGGAGGAGGACCCGGAATGAGAAGAGGGCTACTCTTCGGCTTTTGATTCGGCTTCCTTCGGCGTTGGTTTGAGTCCGCTGGCGAGAAGGGTTTGGAAAAAAGGTTCCTGTTCTTCGCGGGCCACGACCGAAACCTCGACTTTTTCAAAGCCTGAATCTTTCAGGAATTTGTAGAGGGTATTTTTGGGGAATCCGAGCCAGATATCGGCGTAAAGTTCGTGGGCTTTCTCGAAGGTGTGTTCTTTGAGATCGAGCACGATCAAACGGCCGCCCGGTTTCAGGATTCGAAAAGCCTCGTTGACTGCTTGTTGAGGGTGGCGCGCGTGGTGAAGGGCCTGACTGAGGAATGCCAGATCGTAACTGTTGTCGGGAAGCGGAACTTTCTCGATATCGCCGAGTTTGTAACGCAGATTTGTGAGACCGTTTTTTTTGGCAAGCTCGGTGCCGACTTTCACCATTCCCGGAGAATTGTCGATACAGGTAACTTCCTTCGCCTGTTTGGCGAGGAGCTGGGCGATCATTCCTTCGCCGGCTCCGAGATCGACAATTTTGATGTGCGGGGTGAGACGAAGGAGAAAATGGCCGATTCCTTCCCAAGATCGACCTGGGCAGTAATTTCTTCCGAGACGGCCGGCGATGGAGTTGAAATATTCCTCCATAAATCGGCGGCGTTTCTCGAGGATACGGGCAAGATTTTCCTGATCTTCGAGATGTTCAGAGGTTGTTTTTACGGCATCGCAGGCTGAATGAACGAGATTCAGGCTTTCCGGGCGAAGGTTTTCGTTGAGAGAATAAAAGGTTTTTTTACCTTCGCGGCGGTCGATAGCGAGGCCCCCTTTTCGGAGAAGGGCCAGATGAGAGGAAATCCGCGATTGGCCCATGCCGAGAACCTCTTGCATTTCGGCTACAGAAAGTTCTTCCCGGCGGAGAAGGGCGACGATCCGCAAGCGCGTTTCGTCGCCCAAAAGCTTCAGCGTATCCCAAGGAAGAGCGCCTAACCGGTTGTGACTGCTCACTCTGGTTTTATTTGACGTAACGGTCGATCGACTCGACTGTCCAGGTCTCTTCGTTGCCGGCAATGTTCAGCGTCACGCTGTCGCCAACTCTCTTGCCGAGAAGGTTTTGCGCGAGAGGTGTCTGGTAGGAAAGGATATGGTTATCCGGATCGCTATCCCAAGCACCGAGAATGGTGTAAACAACTTCCTGATTGCTTGAAGCGACGCGAAGTCCGGCGACGCTGCCGATGCCGATTTGATCGGTCGGCGCTTCCTTGAAGTCGGTGATCTGTGCGCGGGAGATTTCGTTTTCCAGCAGATCTTTTCTGGCGAGGAGAACTGCTTGCTCCTGTTTTGCCATTTTGTATTCCGAGTTTTCCGCCAGGTCGCCGTGCTCACGTGCGACAGAGATCGCTTTGCTGATTTCCGGAATTTGTTTCGAGACGAGAACCTCGTATTCCTTCTTGCGGCGATCGTAGCTCGACTGGGAAACAAAGAGGCGCTCTTCGTCAACTGCAACTTCCGCATCATCAACGAGAAGCGATTGCACATTGCTGAACTGTTTAATGAAGCGGGCGAGAAGCGATTTTTTCGCGAGTTCCTCGAATCCTTGATTGAGAAGGAGATTATTTGCGAGGTCGCGGGCGGTTTCCTCATCGGCGCCTTCGAGAAGGTCCGGGATCAATTCGAGATCATCGGAGAGAAGTTCCGCCAATGGAATTTTGCGGGTTCCGGCGGTCTGAAGCGCTTCGTAGTCGATCGCGTAGAAGATTGCGTTGAGCAGTCGGGGACCGATCAGATCTTTCAGAAGCGGTCCGAATTTCTTCGAGTTTCGATTTTTTACGATCCACTGGAGGACCGGAGCCCGGAGATTTTGCTCGGAGAGCCAACGGGTGAAAGTTTTGATCAGATCTTCTTCGGAAGCGTATTCGAGAAGAAAATTGATACTTTCGGTGGTGAAGCGGCCCTTGCTCTCCTTCAGCAGGTTGAAGACGATCTCCTTCCATTCGCCTGGATGGGAGTTCTTGATCAGTTCGAGGAAGCGTCTCTGTTGGCCGACGGCAATTTCGTCGGTGATGATGCTGAGCTCGTGTTCGTCGGAGATCAGGGAACTGGTTGAAGGTTCGAGACCGTCAACATCGACATCGAGCGCGCGCGCAAGGTCATTTCTGACCCATGCTCCGTGGAGCCGTTCGGAAAGGTTTAGCTGATGGCTGTCGCGAATCGTTTCGGTAAAACTTGCGAGGATTTCCTTGGCTGGTTCGCTCCACTCTTCGACGAGGGTTTCGCTTTTGAGAAGTTCTTCAACCAGCTCAATCTTTTTCTTGGCCGATTGGGTGTTTCCAAAGTGCTCAAAAATTTCCTCTTCCGGTTCGAGCGGTTTTTCGCGGATAAAGTAACATTCGGTTTTGCGAAGTGGAACGTGGATCCGCGGCTCGGCTGCCAGATGTTTCTTTGCGTTGGTCCACCAGCGCCGAAATTTGGTGGGACCGATGACATCGCGGAAAAGATTTTCCAGTTCCTGTCCGGTAGCGGCGTGGTTCGGATAGGACTTCAGGGCTTCGATGACGGCTTCAGCCGGTTTTTTTGCGAGAAGCTCCTCGATGACCTCCGGCTCTGTTTGCTGGCGGGCAAGGATATGGTTTTCCGGCAGCACGGTCATCGTGTTGACACAAAAAGCCGGATCCATCGAGTGGCCTTTTTTGTCCTCAAAGTCGATGATCAGGCGGTTTTCTTCCCGATTGTATTCTTTGATCAGGCCGAAGCCCCAACTCTGATGGATGCAATAACGACCGGGCTGCATTTCCGCGAGTTTATCGCGATCCGCGGAGAGTTTTGGATTGTTTTCAATCAGTTCGTTGATGGCTTCAACATTCATACAAGTCTAATAGTTAGAGTTCAGAGGGTTCCGAAGCAAAGAGATTTTTTCCCTTCGACTCTGGTTTCGTGGATATCTTGAAAAAGAGAATAGTCCGCAGAAGCTGCGATTGGTTGAAAAATTAAGTTATTTCGCAGGACGCGGCAGGAGGAATCCCATAGCAAATGGCACAAGCAGGAGGAGCGCGCCGACACTATAGGAGAATTTAGAACCGTACCACCAAAAGAGAAAACTTGCAATCATTGGTCCGATCGCGCGGGCCAACGATCCAAATGATCGGAAGATTCCGAGGGTTTCTCCTTGTTTCTCTCCGGTGGAGTAAAGCGAAACAAGCGCTGTCAGGCACGGATTTGTCAAACCGGCTCCAAGTGACATCAGCGTCAGTCCGGCGTATAGCATCAGGACCGTCGGTGCGACGGCCAGTATGATCATCGCGATCACCATCGCTGCCAGCCCGATCAAGGTCAGGTTTTTCTCTCCGGCGAAGGAGGCGCCTTTTCGGGCCAGAAACCCTTGGGTGATGATCAAAACGAAACCGATATGGACAAACATCAGTCCGATATCGAACGGTTGGAAATCGAACCGTTTGGCGGCCAGAAACGTGAGGGTGAATTCCATCCCGCTAAAGGCCAAAATATAGAGGAAATAAACCGAGTTTGATTTCCGGATCGGCGGTTCCTGACGAACATGGAAAATCCTCATCGGATTCCGTTCGGCGAAGGAAAGACGTTGGCGGTCGGCCGGCAAGGTTTCCCGGAAGAAGAGGAGGACGCCGATAAGATTCGCGGCCGACAGAAGGAAAGCGAAAGCTGCGGGAGTTGAAAAAGGATTCACGCCAAAGCGGGCGGCTCCTGGAAACGTATCGAGCGGATTGTAGATCGCGAGGAGGCCGCCGATCGCGGGTCCGACGGTAAATCCGAGTCCAAAGGCGATCCCGACGAGAGCCATACCTTTCGAGCGATTTTCCCGCGAGGTAATATCGGCGATGGCTGCGGAAGCGACGGAGAGATTTCCACCCATCGCACCGCCCAGCAGTCGCGCCAGGATAAAGAGGAGGAACGATCCGCTGAAAAACCAGAGGAGGTAGCTGACGGCCGTTCCGAAAACGGTGTAGAGCAGAATCCGGCGGCGGCCAAAACCGTCGGAGAGGCTTCCCCAGATCGGCGCGAAGAAAAATTGAAGGAAAGAATAGAGCGAACCGAGGAGACCTCCGAAGAGGATGGCGGTAAAATGTCCGCTT
>DATGSL010000107.1:0-5728 GCA_035302665.1 Opitutales bacterium
TTGCGAAATCTCGCGCCTGATCGTGCGTATACACATTTGCCAGCGGTAAATAAACATGAATCCCGGTCGATCCAGAAGTTTTGCAAAATCCTTCGATCTGCGCCCGATCCAAAACCTCCTTCACAGCGAGCGCAACTTCGACCACTTCTTCAAAACTGTTTCCCGGCGACGGATCGATATCGATCAGACAATAGGTCGGTCTCTCAATCTGAGCGATCGTCGAACTCCACGGATGTATCTCGATACAACCGAGATTCGCCATGTAAATCAGCGCGGCTTGGTTCTGACAAAGGAGGTATTGAATCTCTTTTTCCGACGATTCCGAATATTCGGTAAAGGTCTCGACCCACTCCGGAACGGACCGCGAATCTTTCTGGTAAAAGGACGGTTCGTGAATCCCGTCCGGATGCCGATGGAGGTTTTGAGGCCGATTGACCAAATATGGCAGAATCACAGAAGCGACCTTTATGTAATAATCAATGAGATCGAATTTTGTGAATCCTTCCTCCGGCCATAAAACCTTGTCGAGATTCGAAACGGAAACCGGAATTCCATCGACAACCAGTTCGGACGATGCGCGTGCTTCCGATCTCACTTTTGCCTTTTTCGCCACCGGCTCCTGATGCTCGGACTCAACCGGAGCTTTATCTTCGCGAAGCCCTTTGTAAGAAGGATGGCGCATCACTCCGCTTTCCGTCCATTCCGAAAAAGCAACTTCACAAACCAGTTCCGGCTGGATCCAGTGAGCCGTTCTTCCTTTCAAATCGGCTTTTTTTTCGAACGGACTCTCCTTCGTTTCAAGTTCTTTAAATTTCGCAAAAAGCTTCTTTTGCTCCGATTGCGAAAATCCGGTGCCGCAATTTCCCGCATAACGAAGCTTCCCGTTTTCGTATTTTCCCAAAATAAGAGAACCAAACAGCCCTCCGCCGCCCGCATCGGAGTCGGTATAACCGCAGATGATCACATCGGCCGTCCTGACCGCTTTTATTTTTAACCAATTTCTGCTCCGGATGCCGGATGCATAAACCGAATCCGATTTTTTTGCGACGACGCCTTCCATTCCCGACGCCAGCATTTTTTCGTAAAAATCGACTCCATTTCCTTCAACGTGCTCGCAATAAAGAACATTTTCCAAACCTTCCAAAAGCTCTTTCAGAAGCGATTTTCGCTGAATCAACGGCAGCGATGTCGTCTGCATCCCATCGAGATCGAGCAGATCAAAAACGTGATAAATCAACGGTCCGTCCGGTTGATCCGCAAAATTCTGCAATTTTTGAAAACTCGGCATTCCGGCTTCGTCGATCGCCACTACTTCGCCATCGAGCAAACAACTGAGCGGAATTTTCTTCAGTTCGTCCTTAATGCTCCGAAATTTCTGATCGAGAGAAAGCCCATTGCGCGAATAAAGCGCCACTTTTCCTTCGCGAATCTCCGCGAGCACCCGATATCCATCCCATTTCGGTTCAAAAATCCATCCGGAATCATCAAATGCTTCTTTTGCAGAAGTCGCCAACATTGGGCGGAGGAATCCGGCCGACGACTCCGAATCAGCCGCCGATTCCTCCAACTCCGTTTCATAAGAAAAATCGGCAAAATCCTCCGCATCATATTCCGACGCCGTCGAAAATTCGTCCTTCCTTTTGATCAAAAGCCAGGCGTTTTTCTCCAGATTCGTTTCAACGAGATGAAACTCCCCCTTCAACTTCTCTCCGAAAAGAACGATTTTAAAACTTTTCTTTCCTTGAACCGTTGCGGCGGAACTTTTTTTCCCGCGCAGAAACTCATAAGTTCCCTGATCCCAAATCGCCATCGATCCGGCTCCGTAATTGCCTTTCGGAATAATTCCTTCAAACGTAAGGTACTCGACAGGATGATCTTCGGTCAGAATCGCCAGGCGCCGATCGTTCGGGTTCATCGAGGGACCTTTGGGAACCGCCCAACTTTTTAAAATGCCCTCCATTTCGAGCCGAAGATCGTAATGAAGATGTCTCGCCTCATGGCGCTGAACGACAAATCGACTTCTTTTTTCTTTTGAAAATTTCCCTTTCGGTTCTGGCGTCTGAGCGAATTTCCGTTTCTGCCTGTACTCCTCAAGAGCCATTCTGTCAGGAGACCTTTGCCCGTTTCTTGCTCTGATCGAGACTTGCTTTGAGCTTTGCCATCAAATCTTTCGCATCGGTCGGGGCTCCTTCGAATTTTTCGATTTTCACCTTCTTCCCTTTCGCCTTCTGCTCGATGATCTTCATCAACTGCTCGTTGTAGACATCCTTGTACTTTTCGAGCTTAAAGGTCTCGGTGTAGTTCTTGATCAGAGCGAGCGCCATATCGGTTTCTTTCTTCGAAACTTTGACCGAAGGGATTTTCAACTCCGCCGGATTCCGGATTTCATCGGCAAATCGGATCGAATGAAGGACGATCACATCCTGATAAACGCCGATGAGACTCAGATTTTCCTTTTGACGGAGAACAAACGTAGCGACGCCGAGTTTCCCCGTTTTTTTAAGAGCATCCCGCAACAAAGTATAACTTTTTTCGCCCCCTTTCTGCGGCTCCAGAAAATAAGGCTTTTTGAAAAGAATCTCATTTACCTCACCCTCTTCGATGAATTCTTCGATATCCATCGTCTTGCTCTTTTTCTGGCTCGCAGATTCAAAATCCGAATCTTCCAGAACAATGTAAGCATCCTCCTTTCGGAAACCTTTGACGATATCCTTCCACTCGACTTCCTCGCCGGTATTCTCGTTGACCCGCTTGTAACGGATCCGGGAATGATCGCGCGAATCGAGCATATCGAGGTCGAGCTTCCGTTCCTCCGATGCGCTGTACAACTTTACCGGAATCGACACCAATCCGAAATTGATCGAGCCATTCCAAACCGATCTCATTTCAGCCGACAAATCTGTTGATTAGACCCCCTTCGGCCGGGCCTTTCCCGATTCCCACCTTCTGCATTCTGTGCGTTCATCAGCCGAGACGCAGCACAAATCATGCCCCAAGCAGGCGGGCGGGTGCCTTTTCCCTTCTGCGCTCTCCCGTTTAACTCTCCTCCGCCTCTTCTTTTTCCCTTAAAAACGCCTTCATCGCCTCCAACGATTCGCGGCTGAGATGGTGCTCGATCCCTTCCGCATCGGCGTCGGCCTGCCCTTCGGAAACCCCGATTCCACACAAAAACCGGACAACCAGCGAATGCCGTTCAGCCGCCTCGATCGCCCATTCGACCCCACGATCGGTCAGAAGAATCCCCCCATCGGGACAGCGGTGCAGCAGATCCCGCTTCTCAAAACGCGCAAGCGCACGGATAACAGAAACATGCGAAACCCCAAAGATTTTTGTCAAATCGACGACGCGTGCCGTTCCGCTTTTTTCGATCAGCTCATGAATCGCTTCGACGTAATCTTCGGCCAGCTCATCCGAGTGCTGACGGCGAACCCGTTCGTGACGGCGGGCGGTCTGGCCTCTTTTCGAACCTTGAGACATAACTATAAGAAATCAGAGCAATCGGTATTGACAAGAAGATTATGTAGCACAAGCTACATGAAGTGAAGCTTGTAGTCGTGGCTACCCGCCGGCGCAGACCGTAGCCATGGCTACTTTCCGAAGTAGCGACAGGAAATGATTTCTCCCGCCGGTGAATGTAGCTCGGGCTACGAATCGATCGAATCAACTAAAATAAAATACGATCTATTCTCTATAATGAATGTTAACAAATGCAGCCGTAAACCGGCTCATTCCACTCGTCTCTTCGGTTCACTCGCCGCAATCTGCGCTTTTGCAGCGGTGCCTGGAGTAGCAGACTCAAATGAACCTTCTTCGAAATTAGCGCTTGATGAGCCTCCCGTCGCTGGTGCTTTCCGTGCCGATTCGGATCGAGCAACCGGAGAGTGGGGCGGACTGCGCCCTGGCCTCGAAGAAAGGGGGATCTACTTAAACGGCAGCTTTACTGGAGATTTCCTGGCAAATGTCGATGGCGGCACCGATACCGGTTCGACCTGGGCCGGTCTTTTCGACCTCGAATTGGAGGCCGACCTTGAACAGCTCCTCGGCTGGAAAGGAACCTCCTTCTTCACGAACGTCTTTTACTTTCACGGTCAAGATCTGGAAGAAAATCATGTCGGCTCTTTTGATGCCATCAGCAACATCTATTCCGAAGCTGATTTTAACGTCTTCAATCTCTACCTGACGCAGAGCCTTGCCGACGATCAGGTTTGGATTAAAGCCGGACAGATCGCTGTCGATGATGACTTTATGATCTCCGACAGCGCCGAGCTTTTTGTTAACTCCACCTTCGGTCCGCTGCCGACAATGAGTGGCAACCTTTCCGCTCCTGAATTCCCGCTGGCAGCTCCGGGAGCCGTTGTGCATTACGAGCCGGTCGACGGCTGGTTTCTCCAAGGAGCAGTCTACGCCGGAGATGCCGGTGAGGAAGACTCGGGCAATCGCGGCTTCGACTGGCGCACAGGCGGCCAAGCCGGGTGGGTCTGGTTTGCAGAGCTCGGACACGAAAACGACTGGCTTGCCGGAGGGGTCGTCAAACTCGGTGGTTTCCACGCTTCCGGAGAGTTTGAGAACTTCAAAACCGGGGCAAACGAGCGCGGTCTCGGCTCCGTATACGCCGTAATCGATCAGCAGTTGCGTGATTCTTCAAACGGAATCCCGGGAACAAGCCTCTTTCTGCGCGGTGGCTTTGTTCCGAATGATGATCTTGCAGTCGTCAATGGCTACGTCGATGGCGGTGTTGTCTTCAATGATGTTGTGATGGAAGACGATGCCTTTGGACTCGGTATCTCTCATATCTTTTTCGGAGACAAATATGTCGATTCGGTCCGTGCCGGTGGCGAAACAGCGACTTCGTCCCAGACGATTATCGAGGCGACCGCCCAGTTTCCTCTGTCCGGATGGCTCACAGTGCAGCCAGATATCCAATATGTCATCGACCCGCACTTTAGCGGAGAGAACGCACTTATTCTTGGCGTCCGAGGCTCGATGACCTTCTAAACGAAAATCCACAACTACTTTTAATTAAAGAAAACCAACCTATATTATGCACCTGAAAACAAAAAACAAGAGCTCCATAAAAGGACTACGATCGCTCCTTCTCACTGGAGCGGCCGCGCTCACCCTCGCCCTGACAGCCTGCGGTGGTTCGCAGGCGGCATCCCCTGACGATGGCCGCTACAAAACTGTGGCAACCGTCGGGATGGTCGCTGATATCGTCCGAAATGTCGCAGGCGACAAAACCGAAGTTGTCGGACTAATCGGCGAAGGCGTTGACCCGCACGGATACAAACCGACGCGCGGCGACGTCATGGAGTTAAGGAATGCCGACATCGTTTTCTACGGCGGGCTTATGCTCGAAGGGAAAATGGGCGATGTCCTTGCCCGCATTGCCCGGCAGGGAAAACCGATTCATGCAATCAGCGAAAAAATTGTCGAAAGAGGCTACTACGTGATGAGTGGTGAGAGAACCGAGGACAGAACTGAGTTCGATCCGCACCTCTGGATGGACATGGGTGCCTGGATCGAGGGGGTTGATGTCGTCGCAGAATCATTGGCCGAGTTCGATCCGAAAAATGCTGATTACTACCGGAAAAATGCCGATTCCTACATGGAAACGCTGCAAGAGGTCGAGGAGTATGTGGAGAAAGTCCTTTCCACGATCCCGGAACATCAGCGCTTTTTGGTGACCGCTCACGACGCCTTTTACTACATGGGCCGCGCATACGACATC
>DATGSL010000108.1:0-4010 GCA_035302665.1 Opitutales bacterium
GTTTTTTCGATGCTTTCGACCGCGGTTTCCCGGTAAATCTGTTTGTCGAGTTTTGCGGTCAGGGTTTCGGTCAAGGTTGCCAATCCGTTTCGAAAGGAAATTAGTCGGCGGCTTCCCTTCTTTTCGGAGGCGGACGCTTTCATTCCGCGATAAAGAGAACCATGTTTTTGCTCAAGTTCAAAGATCCGCGGCATCCCGTATCGAGCGGAAAGTTTTTCAGGATCGCCGGCGAAAATCCCGGCGATGAACGGGTTCACAAACCAATCGAGAACTTCTTGTCCGAGTCGGCGTCTGACAAAATCGGCGAGGCTCTCTTCCGGCTCGAACGGCCGTTTCCCAATAAATGGCTCGCGAAGGAGACGCATTTTTCCTTTCCACGAAAGAAGTGGCGTTCGAAAAAGGCCGGGTGGCGACATCGGAAGCGGCTGCAATTCGCCCTGCCGAACGATGTAGCGGTTTTTCGCCTCCCGATTTCCTTCAACGACTTCGTCGGTCAGCCCAAGATCGTCGATCAGCTCGAGCGCTTCCGGGGTTTCCTGAAGGCTGTTGGGGCCGAGTTCGACGAGATAACCGTTATCTGAAAATGTCTGAATCGCGCCGCCGGGAGTCTTTCCTGCCTCGAAGAGAAGCGGTTTGAAACCGGCTTTTTGCAGATAATAGGCGGCGGTGAGACCGGTGATACCGCCGCCGACCACTGCAATTTTTTTCATGGAACCTCGATCAACCGGGTGAACTCGTCAGAGATCGTGATTTCGGACGGTATTGACGAGCGCTTCGACACATTCGAGGCGCGCGAACGGAGTGATTCCGTGCCCGAGATTGAAGATATGGCCGGGTCGGCCTCCGATTTGATCGAGAATTGCTTTTGCTTCGCGCTGAACGATTTCCGGTGTTGTATTTAGCAAAACCGGGTCGAGATTTCCTTGCAATGCGAGCGACGCGGGAGCTTCCGAGCGAAGTTTTCCGATGTTGGCGGTCCAGTCGACACTGAGAACCTGGATGCCGGTTTCGGCGAATTCTTTCATCCGCCAATGGAGACCTTTGGCGAAAAGTAAAACCGGCACGCGGCCTTTTACTGCATCGATGATCCGGCGAATCCATTGGAGGGAACAAGCTTCGTAGGTACTTCCGGAGCAGATTCCGCCCCACGAATCGAAAATCTGGATCGCTTCGGCACCGGCTTCGATCTGCATTTCGACAAATTCCTCGACCGCGGCTGTGACTTTTTCGAGAAGCTGATGGAAGAGTTTCGGTTCGGAAAAGAAGAACTCTTTTACCTTTTGAAACTGCACTGCGCTGCCGCCTTCAATCATGTAAGTTGCGAGCGTCCAAGGCGATCCGACGAAACCGATCAGAGCGGTTTCGCCATCGAGTTCCTTTTTCAGCAATTTCAGTGCACTGCAGGCGTAATCGAGCTTCTCGCGAACGCGGCCCGGCTCCAGCTTTTCGATTTGTTCGGCGGATTCGATCG
This sequence comes from Opitutales bacterium, assembly GCA_035302665.1. Taxonomy (GTDB): domain Bacteria; phylum Verrucomicrobiota; class Verrucomicrobiia; order Opitutales; family T3Sed10-336; genus DATGSL01. The sequence goes on from DATGSL010000108.1 coordinate 1,472, forward strand.
CGTAAGCCATCTCAATCCCGCCACCTTTTCGAAAATCGTACGGTTGCCCCATCGCTTCGGGAATCACGAGAATATCGCAGAAGAGGATCGCTGCATCGAAGCCGAAACGGCGGATCGGCTGGAGAGTCACTTCGGTCGCCAGCTCCGGCGTTTGGACCATTTTCAAAAAACCATGTTGAGCCCGAAGCTCCTGGTATTCCGGAAGATATCGGCCAGCTTGGCGCATCATCCAGATCGGCGTGCGGTCAACTGGTTGAGAACGGCAGGCGGCGAGAAAACGTTCGCGATTTGTCATAGAAAAATGGTTGATCAATCGCCGGAGAGTTCGGCGTTTCCTTGAAAATGGATCCAGTCGTGCGGCTTCAGGAAAAATTTAGTCAATTCCTCTTCCGGTGAGCCAGGTTCCGGTTTCCAGTTGTATTCCCAACGGGCGAGCGGCGGCATCGAAACGAGAATCGACTCGGTCCGGCCTCCGCTTTGCAAACCAAAAAGTGTGCCGCGATCCCAAACCAAATTGAATTCGACGTAGCGACCGCGGCGGTAGAGTTGAAAACTTCGCTCGCGCTCGCCCCATGGTGTTTCTTTCCGTCGGTTCACGATCGGCAGGTAGGCGGGCAAAAAAGCATCGCCGACGGAGCGGGTGAAATCAAAGCTCCGTTTGAAACCGCCTTCGTTCCAATCGTCGAAAAAGAGGCCGCCGATCCCGCGTGTTTCGTCCCGGTGTTTGATGTAAAAATAACGGTCGCATTCCTCCTTCAGGCGCGGATAAATATCGTCGCCGAACGGATCGCATGCGGCTTTGGCGACTTTGTGCCAATGGACCGCATCTTCGGCAAAAGCGTAATAGGGAGTAAGGTCGAATCCGCCACCAAACCACCAAACGGGCGGCTCATTTTCGTGGGTGGCGATAAAAAAACGGACATTCAGGTGCGACGTCGGCACGTATGGATTGAGCGGATGGATCACGACGGAGACACCCATCGCTTCGTAGGAACGTCCGGCGAGTTCGGGTCGCACCTTGCTTGCGGAAGGCGGAAGATCGGAGCCGGTGATATGGGAGAAATTGACCGCAGCCTTTTCGAAGACTTTTCCGTCGGCCAAAACGCGGGAAATTCCGCCGCCGCCTTCGTCGCGCGTCCACGCATCGACCAAAAACTCGGCCTGGCCGTCATTGCGCGCAAGCTCGTCGCAAAGACTCTTCTGAAGTGCGAGAAAATATTCTCGGGCACCCTCTTTATCCGGTTGTTCCATCGGAACCGAATTAGACACGATTTCGAGAAAATGGCGAGACTGTTCTTGTGGAGAATCTTCTCCGAAATTTCGGAACAGTCCGGTCTTCCTGTAAAATTGATCGAGGACAAGTTTTTGAAAAACGGAACGATATTTCCTCTTCCTGGCTTGACGAAACAGTGGCTTTTGCGTAATTGTTTTTAAGATTTTAACAGACTTTTTTTAAGTGATCCGCATCAACGACAATTTTTCGATTTTGAACCACAGCATTGAAGTGCTTGTGGCCGTTGTCGTTGCAGTCGTCGTCGTCTCCGTCGGAGGCGTTGCTCGGTAGCGGGTCGTTAAACCATAACGAATTTCTTCAACAAGAACCCTGCCGCAGCGACGCGGCGGGGTTTTTTTTATCCCGCCCCTTCACTTGCCGGCACAAAACGGAAAGTAAAAAATGAAAACCTACACAGGTGCGGAAATCACCATTCGCCTTCTCGAGCGGCAAGGCGTGCGCATCATCACCGGTATGCCGGGCGGTGCCAATTTGCCGATCTATGATGCGCTTTTCGCAAGCGACCAGATCCGTCACGTTTTGGCCCGCCACGAACAAGGTGGCGGTTTTATTGCTCAGGGAATGGCGCGCGTTTCGGGAGAGCCGGCGGTCTGTTTTGCAACGTCGGGTCCCGGCGTCACAAATCTTCTTACGGCGATCGCCGATGCGCGGATGGACAGTGTTCCGTTGATCTGTATCACCGGACAGGTATCCACGGATTTGATCGGCACCGATGCTTTTCAGGAGGTCGATGCTTACGGATTGAGCATTCCGATTACGAAGCACAATTACTTGGTTCGCTCGATCGAAGAATTGTTCGAAGTCATTCCCGAAGCCTTTCGTATCGCCGCTTCCGGACGTCCAGGGCCTGTGCTGATCGATATTCCAAAAGATATTCAGATGGCAACTTGCGAAGTCGATACATGGCCGGAACCAGGTCGGCGAGAGGAAAGTTTTGCGCCGAAACCATCGGAGAAAGCTTTGAAAGCGGCTCTCGAGATGATCGATTCGGCCAAACGTCCGATTCTTTATATCGGCGGTGGAGTTCTCGCTGGGGGAGCGGAGGCGGCCTTGCGGGAGTTGAGCGAAAAAGCTCAGATTCCTGTAACGACGACGCTGATGGGACTCGGCGCGCTGCCGTGGAATCATCCGCACAATCTCGGAATGCTCGGCATGCACGGAGCTCTTTCAACCAATAAAGCTCTCGACGCCAGCGACCTGTTGATCGCAGTAGGTGTCCGTTTTGACGATCGGGCTACAGGAAAA
>DATGSL010000109.1:0-15146 GCA_035302665.1 Opitutales bacterium
GCAAAATCGCTTGCGTTAAGCGGAGTCCCTTTATCGATAATCGGAAAGCTGCCGGTTGCGGTTTTCATAGTTGATCCCGAAGGAGAGCTGATTTTTGGAAATGAGCGGTTTTATCAACTGCTCGATCTTCGCTCGGATCGCGAAAAACCGCTCGATTGGCGCGATTTTCTCAAGGAGGAAGATCGGAACAAACTCTTCGATAGCTGGAAGAAGGAGAATGCTTCACCGGTTACCGTGCGGTTTCAGCTTCCTTCAGGAAAAACCCGTTGGCTTGAGATCGAAGGAAATCGCGAGACGGACGAAGAAGGTAAAACGGTCGAAATCATCGCCGTTGCCCGCGACGTGACCGATGGGGTCGAGTTGGAAAAGCGGGCCGAGCGGGATCGGGAAATGTTTAAGGCGATCCTCGATAGCTCACCCGATTTGATTTTTGTGAAGGATGCGAAAGGCCGCTATTTGATGGGCAACAAGGCTCACTTGCGCCGGGTCGGAACGGAGGAGCTTGAGGATGTGTTAGGGAAAACGGTCTTCGATTTCTTCTCGCCGGAACGTGCCCGTCAGGCATTCGCGGACGAGATGGAGATGATTGAGCGGGGGGAGCCGGTTTTAAATCTTCGGGAAGACGATGAGGGTGTATCTTACCTCAGCCATAAAGTGCCGTTTCGGGACTCGGATGGAAACGTCGCTGGCTTCGTCGGGATTTCGCGCGATGTGACGGAGCTGCGCGAGGTTGAAAAGGCTCTCCGGCAGGCGAAGGAGGATGCAGAAGCCGGCACGCGTTCGAAGTCGGAATTTCTCGCAAATATGAGTCACGAAATCCGGACGCCGATGAATGCGGTGATCGGAATGACGGGGCTTTTGCTCGACACACCGCTGACGCATGAGCAGCGCGATTTTGTGGAAACGATTCGGAACAGCGGGGATGCGCTTCTTTCGATCATCAACGATATTCTCGATTTCTCGAAAATCGAATCGGGATATATCGAATTGGAGCGGAGACCGGTTGATCTAAGAAATTGCATCGAGGAAGCGCTCGATATTTTATCGGGGCAGGCGTCAAAAAAAGGCCTCGATCTCGTTTACCTGATTGAAGAACCTTGTCCGGCGGCCTTGCTGGGAGACGTCACGCGACTGCGTCAGATCCTCGTCAACCTGGTCAGCAACGCCGTAAAATTTACGCCCAAAGGAGAGGTTTTTGTTAAAGTCTCCGCGGAACCGCTCAGCGGCGATGAGTACCGATTCCATTTTTCGGTTAAGGATAGTGGAATCGGCATCAAAAAGGAGGATATGGATCGGCTTTTCCGGAGCTTTACGCAGGTCGATACTTCGACCACCCGGAAATATGGGGGAACCGGTCTCGGACTGGTGATCAGCCAACGTCTCGTTCAGTTGATGGGCGGCGAGCTCTGGTGTGAAAGCGAACCGGGAAAAGGAAGCACCTTTCATTTCACTGTTGTTGCCGATGTCGCCCGGGGAGAACCGCGGGTTTTTTTCCGGAGTTCACAGCCGCAGCTTGAAGGAAAAAGTCTGTTGATCGTCGACGACAATGCGACCAATCGGCAGATCCTCCTTTTGCAGGCGAAATCGTGGGGAATGATTCCGACAGCGACAGCGAGCGGAGCCGAAGCACTCGCGCTTTTGGACGAAGGGAAATCGTTCGATATGGTGGTCCTCGATTGGAATATGCCCGATATGGATGGGCTGACCTTGGCAAGGAAACTTCAGGAAAATCCGAAGACGGCGATGTTGCCGCTGGTGATGCTGACTTCGCGGGCAATGATTCGAAAAGCCGAGGCGGAGGGAGTTCAATTCGCGGCCCATTTGTCAAAACCGGTCAAAGCTTCGCATTTGTTCGATGTTTTTGTGGAGCATTTTAATGGAGATTCGGAGAACGGGATAGAGGAGGAGGTCGCGGACAAAAAACCGGATCGTCGCTTATCGATCCTTTTAGCGGAGGATAATGCGGTGAATCAGAAAGTTGCCCTCCTGATTCTGAGAAAGCTCGGTCACGATGTCGACGTGGCTGGAAATGGGGAAGAGGTCCTCGCTGCGTTGAAGGATCAATCGTATGATGTGATTTTGATGGATGTGCAGATGCCGGAGATGGATGGGCTGGAGGCGACCCGTCGCATCCGGGAACTTTATCAAAATGAGGATGAGCCGTGGATCATTGCCATGACCGCGAATGCGATGATCGAAGATCGCGAATTGTGTTTGGAGGCCGGCATGAATGATTATCTGAGCAAACCGGTAAAGATCGAAACTTTGGAAGCTGCTTTGAGAAAAGTAAATCCGACCGCGAACCGCTGATTTTTTTCGCTACGCTTGGTAGCGGAAGATAATTTCGCATAAAAAAAGCGCGGACGTGTTCAGTCCGCGCTTTCAGAATTGTTAATCCGGAGCTTTAAACGAGTGCGAGCGCCGGATTTTCGAGAAGATCCCGGAGAGCGGCGAGGAATTGGGCTCCGACGGCTCCGTCGACGATCCGGTGGTCGCCGGAGAGTGTGAGGGCCATCCGCTGGCCAATGACGATTTCGTCGTTTTTAACAACCGGGACTTTTCGTGTCGTGCCGACTGCGAGAATGGCGGCATTCGGTGGATTGATAATCGCGCTGAAGCGATCGATGCCGAACATTCCGAGATTGGAAACCGTGAAGGTGCCGCCGGTGAATTCATCTGGCTTCAGTTTGTTTTCGCGCGCTTTCCAAGCGAGGCTCCGGACTTCGGCGGCGATTTGGCGAACCGTTTTGTTCTGAGCGTTGCGGATGACCGGGGTGATCAATCCTTCCGGAATCGCGACGGCAAAAGAGACGTCAGCCGATGCGTGCTGTTGAATGGTGTCGCCATTCCAGGAGGCGTTGACGGCTGGCACACGGCGCAGGGCTTCGGCGCTGGCTTTGAGAATGAAATCGTTGACGCTCAGTTTTACGCCGCCTTGTTCGGGAGAGAGTTTTTCGAGTGACTTGTTGACCTCTTGGCGGAGCGCCATCAGCGGACCTGCATCGACATCGACTTCGAGGTAATAGTGAGGAATCTCGGTCTTTGACTCGAGCAGGCGGCGGGCGATCGTTGCGCGCATGTTCGATACCGGAATAGCCTCCTCTTCGGCGATCGGAGCGCCGCCGCTGATCGCTTGCGGAACGGGTGGAGGTCCATCGGCTTTTGCAGGTTTTGCTGCGGCCGCTGTTCCGGATTCGGCAGCTTGTAAAACATCTTTTTTGAGGATCCGTCCGGCGGGTCCGGAACCTTCGACTGCACGTAGATCGACCCCATGTTCCTCGGCGAGACGCCGGGCGAGCGGGGAGGCGCGAAGGCGCTTGTCGTCGCTTGTGGCTGGGGATTCGGTTTTCGGTTGAGGGGCAGTTTTTGCGGGAGCTTCGGCAGCCGGTTTCTCTTCTTTGGGTTTTTTGTCCTCTTTCGGTTTTTCGGTCGATTTGGCCGGTTTTTTCTTTTCGAGCAGAGAAGGATCGAGTTCTTCGCCTTCCTCGCCGATGGCGGCGATCGGTGTTCCGATATCGACTTGTTCGCCTTCTTTTACGAGTTGTTTGAGAAGGATACCATCATCGAAGGCCTCCATCTCCATCGTCGCCTTGTCGGTTTCGATTTCGGCGATCATATCGCCGGAAGAGACAGTGTCGCCTTCCTTTTTTAACCAGCTGACGAGCGTCCCCACCGTCATGGTGTCGCTCAGTTTGGGCATTTCAATGATGATCGCCATGCGTTTTGTCGTATTTTTGAATTAAAGGATTTCGAGACAGGTATTGTAGACGCGTTCGGCGTCGGGAACGACCATTTTTTCGAGCGGGTCGCTGTACGGTTGGGGAACATCGAGGCTCGAGACGCGTTTGATCGGAGCATCGAGGAAGTCGAAAGCGAGATCCTGGATGACGTAGGCTACCTGGGCACCGATCCCGCAAAAGGGTTTGGTTTCCTCGACGAGAACGACGCGGTTGGTTTTTTTGACCGTTTCGATAATTCCGTCGGTATCGAGCGGACGGATCGAGCGGAGATCGACCACTTCGGCGTTGATTCCGTCGCGTTCCTTGAGGAGTTCGGCAGCTTGGAGAGAAGTGACGACGGCCCGGCCGTGGGCGATCAGGGAGATATCGGTGCCTTCGCGTTTCACATCGGAGCTCCCGAGGGGAATTGTATATTCCTCGGTGGGAATTTCCATCTGGTGGTCGTAAAGGCGGGTGTCTTCCATGACGCAAACAGGGTCATTATCGCGGATAGCCGTTTTTAGGAGACCTTTTGCGTCATAGGCATTGCTCGGGCAAATCACTTTGATGCCCGGAAAATGCGCGTAAAGATTTTCCGGATGATGGGAATGGGTCGAGCCGACGTTGACTCCGCCGTTCGCCGGTCCGCGAAAAACGATCGGGAGATTGATCAGGCCGCCCGACATGTACCGGATATTCCCTGCGTTGTTTGCGATCTGGTCGAAAGCGACAAAGGAGAAGCTCCATGTCATAAATTCGACAATTGGACGGAGGCCGAGCATGGAGGCGCCGATACCGAGACCGGAAAAGCCGGCTTCGCTGATCGGAGTGTCGATCACCCGCTTGGGGCCGAAGCGCTGAAGGAGATCCCGTGTGACTTTGTAGGCGCCTTGATATTCGGCAACTTCCTCGCCCATGAGGAAGACCTTTTCGTCGCGCTCCATTTCTTCAGCAATGGCCTGGTTGACAGCTTCGCGGTAAGTTATTTTCTGCATGAAACGAATGAATCGAAGGGAGGATCTCCCGCTTTATTCTTTAGTGGCCGCTAAATAATCGGCGTCGTCTGCGTAAACGTCGGTGAAAAGTTCTTCAGCCGGCGGGAATGGACTTTGTTCGGCGAAAGCGTCGGCATCGGCGGCTTCTTTTTTCGCAGCGTCGTCGATTTCCTTCGCCCGTTTTTCGTCGAGGACTCCTTCTTTGATCAGCTGGTCGTGGAAAATGATGATCGGATCGGATTTCTTTCTTTCCTCAATCTCATCTTTCGTCCGGTAGCTTTCCGGGTCGGACATCGAGTGGCCGCGGAATCGGTAAGTTTGAAATTCGAGGAGAGTCGGCCGCGATTTTTCGTGAGCGCGTTTGACGGCCTCTGCGGTTTTTTCGCGAACCGTATAAACATCGTTTCCGTCGGCGATTTCGTAGTCCATGTCGTAAGCGACGGCCCGTTTGGCGAGCGGATGTCCTGCCGAGGATCGCGGTTGGCTCGTGCCCATCGAGTAAAAATTGTTCTCGATCACATAGATCACGGGCAGATCCCAGAGAGCGGCGAGGTTCATCGATTCGTGGAAAGCGCCCTGATTGACTGCTCCGTCGCCAAGATAGCAGAGGCAGCAGCCTTTTTTGCCCTCGTATTTCAGGGCGAAGGCGATTCCTGCACCGAGTGGAGTCTGGCCGCCGACGATTCCATGTCCGCCCCAGAAACGTTTGTCGGGAGCAAAAAAGTGCATCGAGCCGCCTTTGCCTTTGGAGCAACCGGTGTATTTACCGAAAAGTTCGGCCATCATCTCGTTCATGCTCATCCCGACAACCAGGCCGTGAGCGTGGTCGCGGTAAGCGGTGATGATGTGGTCGTCCTCGCCGAGAACGGAAACGGTGCCGACTGCGACCGCTTCCTGTCCATTATAAGTATGGCAGAAGCCGCCGATTTTCCCTTGTTGATAGCAACGGACGGAGCGTTCTTCAAAACGTCGGATCCGAACCATCAATTCGTAGAGCTCGATCTTCTGGTCGGCAGTGAGTGACTGGTTTACCGGCGTAGAAGCCATTTTATTGTTCGCTGGCTGATCGCGATCGATCGTTGAGTTCGTCTTTTTTGTCACAAATAGGTGGAAATTAAAGGTTCAAAGTTCTGGTCTTAAGGAGAATAAATCAAGGCAAATCGTTTTGCGAACGAGCTGAGTGATAGTTGTCGGGCGAGTTCGGAAATTTAGCTCTCCGGCTGTCCGGTTTTCCGCTCCAGACGGTTTCGGTCACAACCTGAAGGGGGCCCGATGGATCGCAATCGGCACGAAGAGCGATGAAGCCGTCATGATAATCGTCGTAAATCGGCCAAAGGATCTCGCGGTCGGTCTCCGGGAGGGCGATGTCGTCGATCTCCTCCCGCGAATAAAAAGCGAATTCGCCCTCGTCGATCGGCGGGGGAAGTTTTTCGAGCGGTTTCAGGCAATTGAAGAGAAACATCAGCCAGTGGCCGACACCTTCGTAGTTTTTTTCGGAAACCATTGAGAAGAGGTGGAGATCTTTTTCGGTAAGAGTAAGGTCGACTTCCTCTTTTGTTTCGCGGATGGCGCATTCGAAGGGAGATTCGCCGATCGCCATTTCGAGCTTTCCGCCGATCGGACTCCACATACCGAGGTTCGGCTCCCGCTTGCGCTCGAGCAGGAGAAATCTGTCGTTCCGATCTCTTAGGAAAATAAGAACACTGATTTTGAACGGACGTTCTGCACGGTTCTTCATGGAGGGAAGGCTTCCTCAAGCAAGGGGTGGCAGCAAATAAAAAAGGCCGAATCCGGCGAACGGATATTTTTGGGGTTGATTTGTTCCGAACGTTTTCAATGAATAGCGCAGAATTTTTAATAAAGGTCCTAGTTTGGCGATCTCTCTGATTTGTCGGGATAGATGTTCCGATCCGGCCCGGAAGAGGGCAGTTAATGGAAATATTTTAGTATCGATTGTATTGAATGGAAACTGACTTTTGATCGGTTTCATTCCTGTGGGGTCAGGAAATGCAGGACTTTTTTCTTGCAGACGTCTCTTAATTAGGAAATGCCTTTACCTCTCGATGAGTTCTCCTAAAAAAGTTTTGGTAATAAATTGCGGCGCCAATCATGTGGCGGTCGGCTTTTTCACCGTGGGACCGAAAGGTCCGTTACTGACAGCCTTCGAAACGGAGACTATCGGACGTGATTACTCAAATGACAGTGAATGGGCGGACGCGGTGGCGATGGGATTGCGGGCAATCTCGAAACGCAGAAAACTTTCCGGTCCGGCTTATTTGATCGCTCCGGGGCATTTGCTTCTCCTGAAATTCCTGAAGATCCCGCACGTTGCCAAGGGCAAGCGCGATCAGATCATCCGTTTCGAGGCGCAGCAAAATATTCCATATCCGCTCCCGGAGGTCGTCTGGGATTATGAAACGGTTCGCGACGACGGCACCGAATTCGAGGTGGCACTTGTCGCGATGAAGGAGGAGATCATTCAGGGCGTTTGCGATCGCCTTGAAAAGATCGGCATCGAAGCCCAACTCGTGGAGCCGTCGAGCATCGCCGAATACAATGCCTTTACGCACGCTTATCCAGAAATCAAGGACGGCGGTCTGCTTATCAGCGTCGGCGCGCGATCGAGCGATCTCCTTTTCTCGGACAGCCACGGATTTTTTGTCAGAAACATACCGATCGCCGGAAATACGCTTACACAGGCGATTGCGGACGATCTGAAGCTTTCCTTTGCCGAAGCGGAGGACCTGAAAATCCACGTTTTCGCGGGAAATGTTGACGGTATTGCCGACGAGTACCTGCAAGGGGTGCAGCGGGCGACGGAGTCTTTCCTGCGCCGGTTCAGCATGGAGGTTACCCGCTCCATCGTGAACTTTCGCCGACAAAGCGGATCGGAGAAAGTCGATTCGGTTTTCCTGACTGGTGGTGGAGCGATCGTTCCCGAAATCATCGAATATTTGAGCGATAAGCTGAAGGCGAACGTCGAGTGGTACGATGTGTTAAGAAATGTCAGCGTCGGACCGCGGGTCTCCCAGGAGCTGCTCGATCAGCACAGCTTGCAATTGAATTCCCTTGTCGGGGGTGCCCTTCGCGCACGTCCGAGCGGTTTGGTGCAGTTCAACCTTCTGCCCGAAACGCTTCAAAGGCAGCTGGAGTTTAAACGGAAACGCGTCTATCTCGTCGCAGCGGTCGCGACGTTGGTCGTCGCAGGTATTATTCCTGCAATTATTTACGAAACCCGCGCGGAAACATTCGAAACGCAGGCGGAAGAACTCGAAGCCGAGCTCCAGCCGCTTCGTCAGCTCGATCAGCAGATTACTCAAAATCTGAATCGGGCAAAAGCGATCAGCGACCGGATCGATTCCCTTCAGTCGCTGGTAACTGCGCGCGGCAGCTGGATCCTGTTTCTCAGCGATCTGCAGGAGCGGCTTCAGCAGGTTGAGGATGTTTGGATCGATCGCCTTCAAATTGTCGGTGAGCAGCAGGAACAACAGCCGCGTCAACGCTCTGGCGGAGGACTTTTCCAAGGAGCTGCGCCGGCGCCGTCGGGTCCTTCTGCGGGAGCAGATTCGGGGATCCGCCTGAGCCTCTCCGGTCGAATGCTCGACCGCGCAAATCCGACCGATCGGGTCAGTCCGCAGACCCAGCTTCGGGTAAACGAACTTTTGAAGAGCTTTGCTGAATCGGAATACGTTTCGGCGGTTGAGGGGGAGCGATTTAATACCGACGATCCGGGAATATTGCAATTCGAGTTCGTTCTCGTCCTCGATCCCTCTCACAGCCTCTAATTTTCTCCTGTATGACCTGGCTTAAGAAAAATCTGATTTTCACCATTCTCATGCTGCTCCTTCTCGGAGCGCTCGGCTACGAGACTTACATCACGCTCGGCGACAGAAAGAAAGCGACCGCTGCGGAGAACACCTTTGAGAGCAAAATCGAGGAGCATCAACGCCTTTCCCGGAAAGATATTTTGCCGCACCAGACGAACGTCAATCTGACCAAAGAGGAAATTGATCGCCGTGTGGCCGAGATGGAGATTTACGAGCAGGCATTGGGACAATCAGCCGAGCTTGAAGCACGATTCGCCGATTATCCGAACAGTTCCACAAATGCGCTCTTCGAGATCCAGTTTTTCGTCGATGAATACCGCCAGAAAACTGCTCGGGCGACCGAGATGGACAACGATGCACTGGCAAATGAGTTTTTCGGATTTCAGGCCTATTCTCAAAGCGGACCGGAAGCATCCTTGATTCCAACGGTTCACAAGCAGCGTCTCATCGTCGCCTATATCCTCGACTGTCTGCTTGAAGCGAAGCCGGAAGCTTTGGTTTCGGTTGCGCGTCCCGGGGAAGCAGCCTCTGACACAAGTGCACCGGATCCGAGCCGTGGGCAAAGTCAGGCGGGTAGTGCCGGATTCAGTCTCGATTCGAAATTGAGTACCGCGATTCCGGATGTTGCCCAAACGAGTCCGTATCAGGTTGTCTTTACCGGCCGGACCTCGACCCTGCGGACCTTTATCAACGAACTCGCTTCCTTTGACATGCCATTGATTGTCAGAAGCGTAGTTGCGGAACCTGCTTCCGGTACTGGCTCCTCAACTTCCAGCGCTGGCACCGACCGACGCAGACGGCGCGCTACCCAGGAATCGGCTTCGGATTCGGCAGAACAAGAACAAGAGGCGGACGAAAATATTCCACTCGTAGCCGACAATCTTTCACGTTTTACCGTCGCGATGGAATTCGTTGACATCGTCCCACACGGCAACGCCAGATAAACGGGACTGCTTTTTGCACGACATGATCAGGAAATATTACGACAAGATTTTATTGGGCATTGCTCTGGCGCTACTCCTGAGCATCTTCCTTCTAGCCGCCTTTCAGCCAGCTCCAAAATCGATCACTGAATACGTCGATATCACATCTCTCCGGCCCAACAATACCTATGAGGTTTCGGCGATGCCGGAGCCTGATCTTACGATCCCCGAATGGGACGCACCCGGTCCGCAAAGCGCTGGCGTCGAGTGGACCTTCGATCTTTTTACTCCGCCGGTGATCTATTTCAGCCCCCGCAATCAGACTTTCACCGTTTTACCGGTTACCGCGCCACCACCGCCGCCATGGCCGATCGAGTTGGTGACCATTCGTGAGGAACTTTATCGGATTCAGCTCCGCGGATGGATTGGGGAAGAAGGAAGTTACCGGATCAATTTAGAAAACCGCGAAACCGGTCAGCTCCTTCTGGCCCGTGAAGGCACAGAATACCCAGATCAGGACTTCACCGTCCGCTCCTTCCGGGTCGTGTCGGGCGGTCGTGCAGCCGGCAGGATCGGAAGAGACACAGTCGGACGGGCGGTCATTTATGATCATCGGCTCGATCGCGAAGTGACTCTACATTCGGAAACCCGAATTCCTTCCGATGAGTCGACGGCAATTTTTCGGTCAACTGATACTGCAGGTTCTCCTGATTCTGCCGATACGGCGGAGACTGCCGACGGAGAGTATCGCGTCGGTGAAGGAGAATCCTTTACGTATGGTGGGTTTACCTACACGGTTGAGGAAATTACACCTCCAGTTCGCGCAAGGGTCACTCGCAGTGGCCGCGGAACGGAGCCGGAAACAAAAACTTTTGTTGCTCAAGAGGCAACAGGAACTGATAGAACCGAGTCATCCGACTCTCCAAATACCAGTGATGACCCAGATTTTTAGCTACAATTTGAATTTAACATTTGCTCATCGGGCCGTTCGCTCTAAAACCTCTGCCAGAAACCAGATATGAACAACTACCGCATTATCTCGAAGCTCGCTCATTTTTTCTTATGCTGTGGCTTTCTCCTCGCTCTTGGGGTGCCCACAGGCAATCTTTCGGCTCAAGCTACTACGGAAGAAAAAATCCGTTTGATGTCTGACGCATTGGCAGCACGTGATGCGGGAGACCCGAAAGCTGCCAGAGATTATTTGCAGCAACTAGCCGAACTCGATCCCTCCGATCAAGGTGTCCAGCGGCTCCTAGCAAATGTGGAGGAGAGCATTGCCGAACAGGAGGTCGAAATGGCTCAGGCTGAGTTGGCCAGCGCTGCTGCCAGACAATCCGAAGATCTGAGAGTTCGCATCGACGATGCCCAAGCTCTTCGTGATCTGGCCCGAGAGCAGGTTGCACAAAACGAATTTTCCGTTGCGATTCAAAGTCTCGAGCTTGCTCGTGAAGAATTGCCGCAGAACCCTCAAACCGAGTCGCTTCATCGGGAAATCGACCAACAGCTATCGGATACCTGGCTTAATTATGCGCAATATCAGCTCCATCAAGGTGATCGGGATGGAGCGCGGGCTTCCATTGATGCGGCTAAAGCTCTCGACACACCTGGAAGTCAGGACCCGGATCGGCTCGCCAAAGAGGCTCTCAATCCGGCCTACATTCCAATCGATGAAGCGAGTCCCGGTTTTGTTGAAAATCAGGAAGAGATTCGGGAAATGCTCCGTATCGGCCGCGCCCAGTATCTTAACGGCGACATTCTAGGAGCCGAGAGCACTTTCCGGAATGTCGAAGCGATCGATGTTTATAATTCAGAGGCAAAGGCGATGCTCGGCAGAATCGCAAAGGAGAGGCAGCGTCGAAATCATCTCGACCGTTCAAAAACACGAGCACAAATGCTCGAAGAGGTTGGTAGCGGCTGGCAGCGCCCACAGGTTTACGTTGAAAAACGGCAGGTTGAGCAAGAAGAAACCGCACCACCGCCACTTATGGCGAAGTTGGAAAATATTCAGATTCCAAATGTCTCCTTTCCCGGTGTAGAACTTAGCTACGCAATCAACTCGCTCAGCCAGGCGTCGCAGGAATACGATCCGGAAGGCACGGGCGTAAATATCGTTCTGATCGATCCGGACCGCATCGAGCCGATGGTTTACATCGATGTCCGCGACCTTTCGCTCAAACGGATTCTCGACTTGATGCTCGATTCGGTGAAATTCCGCTACGATGTCGAAGAAGACGCGGTGATCGTTCGTCCTGGCGTGCGCCGGAGTCCGGATCTCGAACTCGATAACTTTCCTGTTTCGCCAGCGACTGTCCAGCGTCTCATCGGCAGCGGCGGCGGTACAAGTTCCGCTTCCTCGGCAGAAATCAACGATCCTTTTGCTGCACCAAGTGCTTCTACAACACCCGAAACAAGCACCGGAAGCGGGGAGGCAGCAGCTATTCAGAATTTCCTCGAACAGTCAGCAGGTGTCGATTTCTCGATTCCCGGAAGTACATTGATGTATGACGGTACCTATATCTGGGTGACGCAGACGCAGCGCAATCTTGAGCGTGTCCGCAATGTTTTCCGTCGTCTAACAGATGTTCGCCAGGTCGAGATCGAAGCCCGATTCCTCGAAGTTACGCAATCAAATCTCGACGAGCTCGGATTTGACTGGACTGTCACCTCCCCAGGAGGAAGCGCGATTTATCAAAGCAGTAACCGAACCCTCGGCCAGGCCTTTGCCGGAGGTCAGGGAACAAGTGAAATCCGGATTGGCGATCAGTCGTTCCCGCTTCCGCCGCCACAGGTTCCCGGTGGACCCGATCTCGGCAGTGGTTCGAATGATTTCGCGACTATCCGCGGAGTAATCGATAATTTTGATGTCAACGCAACCATTCGGATGCTTGCGCAACAGCGCGGAAGCGATCTTCTCAGTGCGCCAAAGGTGACGGTTCTTTCCGGCTATGAAGCCGAAATCGTCGTCGCGCAGGAGCTCCGTTATCCGGATACCTATGGCGATACTCAAAGTGAGGTCGGCCGTGGTGGAACAGGCGACGGAGGAGCAGCTGGTGTGACCATCACGCCCGGAACTCCGCAGGATTTCCAGACGCGAAATGTAGGTGTCGAATTGCGTGTGACGCCGACCGTCGAGCAGGATGACAGCGTGACGCTGGAGCTGAATCCACGCGTGACCGAGTTCCAGGGCTTTGTGGAATACGGTGGCTTGAGTGTTGCCGTGACTGCGAACGACATTGTCACAAATCCATCCGGTTTCTATCAGCCTATTTTCGCATCGCGCGAAGTTCTCACGACGGTAAACGTCTGGGACGGAGCGACGGTCGTTATGGGTGGTCTGGTTCGTGAAGAGGTGAAACGGGTGAATGACAAGGTTCCGTTCTTCGGAGATATTCCAGTTGTCGGCCGTCTCTTCCGTTCGGAGGGAGAGGCGAGCGAAAAGCGCAATCTTCTCATCTTTGTGACGGCGAATCTCGTCAGTCCCGGCGGATCGCCGATGCGCCAGCAGGTTCGTTCGGTCGAGCCAGGTGCGCTCTTCCAGAATCCGACACTCGTTCTTCCTTCCGGCGCGGTCTCGCGTGAGAAGAGAGAAGAGTAATTCCTTTCAGTTGGATTTTCTTTTCAGCCCCCGTTCTTCAGGAACGGGGGCTTTTTTATTGGTTTCGATTTTCTGCCCTCGGTGTTCGTTCGGATTGCCAACGGTGCAACTCGTCGGCAAGGTGGTTTCTTATGGGCAAGTGGCTGATTATCGATGGTTATCATCTTCTTTTCAGAAATTTTTATGCGATTCCGCCATTGAAGCGGTCGGATGGTTTTCCGACGAATGCGTTACATGGATGGGCTCGTTCGATCTGGAAGTTGAGCGACGACGAAAAGCCGGACGAAATTTTGGCTGTTTTCGATCTCGGGGAGGACCGGGAGAGGCTGGAGCTTTTTCCGGAATACAAGGCTGACCGGCCATCGATGCCCGAGGAATTGCGTCAACAGGTGCCGGTGGTGAAGAAAATGACGCGGATGCTTGGCGTCGATATGGTCGAGATTGAAGAGGTCGAGGCCGACGATATCATCGGTGGTTACGCCCGGATGCTAGCCGAAGATGGACACGAGGTATTTATTGTAAGCGGTGACAAAGATTTTGCGCAGTGTGTCGGCGACGGGATTTCGCTCTTGATTCCTCCGCATTCAGCGAGTTCGAAGGCCGGTTGGCAGCGCCTGGATCCAGCTGGAGTTTTGGAGAAATTCGGAGTTAGGCCGGATCAGATTCCGGATTATCTAGCCCTGATCGGAGACACGATTGATGGAATCCCGGGGATTCCTGGGGTTGGACCGAAAACAGCCGAAAGATGGTTGTCGCAATATGGTTCGATTGAAGGGATTCTCAAAAATGTCGATCAGCTCAAGCCCCTTCGATTTCGCGAGATCGTGTTGGCGGAACAGGATAATCTAAAGCGAAATCTTCAACTGACGACCTTCAAGGATTCGATTGATTTGCCCCCTTTTGAAAAACTGGATCCGGACCCGGAAGGTTTATGCGCGCTTTTTGAAGAGCTTGAGATGAAAAATCACCTGAAGGAAGCGAAACGGCGCTATCCGGGGCCGGATCTTTTCACTCTCGCTGAAACAGAATAAAATCGCAGGAAGTTCCAGGCTGCGGCAGGCGCCTCCGTCAGTGAAATCGGTTCGTCTCGCCGTTAGCTTGTTCGCCGGTTTTGTACTATATTCTCCGGATCGTAGATATAACCGACGCCGTGGATCGTGTTGAACGGAGAGAGATCACAGCCGTTTTGAGTAAAATTGTCCCGGATTTTAACGATATACTGGTCGATTGAGCGGCTGGTGACATCGGCATGAATCCCCCAAACGGCGTGGATCAGGCTTTTGCGCGTGAGAATTCGGCCTTTGTGGCCAGAGAGATAGGAAAGGATTCCGAAATCCTTTCGGCCGATTTTTGATACGTTGCCGTTAGGAAATTCGACCTCCAATCGCTGCGGGTTGACGGTGGCGCCGCAAAAATCAAAGGGTTCAGTTGCGAGGCTCGCATTTTTTGTGACCATTTGGTCCTCCGCAGTCTCGGATCGGCGGAGGACGGTTTGGATGCGTGCGACCAATTCGGCATAGCTGAATGGTTTGGTGATGTAGTCGTCGCCGCCAATCGTCAGGCCGCGAATGATGTCGGCTTCGGAGTTGCTGCCGGTGACGAAGATGATCGGGATATTGATATCCTTTTGTTTCAGTTCCTCGACGAGGGTGAACCCGTCGCTGTCGGGCAAGCCCAAATCGATCAGGAGGAGATTGGCAAAATTCCTTTCGAGAAAACACATGGCGTGGGCCGCGCTATGGCAGACCAGGGTCTTCATGCCGGTCCTTTCCAGATGGTCGGAAATCAGGCCTGCGAGTTCTTTCTCGTCTTCGATAATAACAATGAGGGGCTTAGGGGAATTCATAGTTCAATAGCGATTAACAGAGATTTGTGTGTAGGTTTTTCGTCAGCTGATGGGAAGATCTCGAGGAGTTGGCCGACATTGCGAACTCCATTTGCGTCTAAGAGAGATCCCCGCTCTTCCCAGGGAAAATATTCCAAAAACGGAACTTTTGTGAATATCAAAGGCAGGAAGTCCTTCATAGTTAGCTCGAATTTAGGATACTGCCGGGTGCTGTCAAAAGAAATGGCTTGTCTACGCCGGG
>DATGSL010000110.1:0-2405 GCA_035302665.1 Opitutales bacterium
CGACCAAGGAATTCGGAAAAGGAACCGGACTCGGCTTGTCGACCGCTTTGATGATTGTGAAAGGTTATGGAGGCGTCATCAACCTTCAGAGTGAGTTGGGCCGTGGAACGACCTTCGGCGTATATTTGCCGGTGGCTCAAACGGCGGATCAAAACGAAGCCGGGAGTCAGCCGGTGCAGACCGCGAAAGGGGAATCGTTGCGCGGGAAAAACGAGTGCATTCTTCTGGTCGATGACGAAAGCGCGATTCGGCAAGTCACGGCTCAGATTTTGACCCGTTTTGGCTACCGAGTCTGCACGGCGTCGAACGGTGCGGAAGCGGTCGATCTGTATCGGAAAAAGGGTGAAGGGATTTCGCTTGTTCTGACAGATCTCGCAATGCCTGTGATGGATGGTGCGAAGATGATTTCGGTGCTCAGGCGATTGGATCCGGAGGTGAGGATTGTTGCTTCGAGCGGGCTTGTTACGGTCGATCATTATGGGGAATCTTTGGCGGAAAACATCGCGGATTTCGTTGCGAAACCGTATACGGTGGAGCGGTTGCTGAGCTCGATCCGGAATGTGCTGGAGAGCAAATAAGGATTGTCAAAAAAGTCCCGATTTGCAAAACCGGAAGAAGCGGAGGCTTGCTTAAAGTGAGCCGACTGTTACATAATCTTGGATTATTTTTAATCCTTCAACCTGCGACAAACCTTGGCTAATTACATTCAGGCAAACACAAACGGACGTCTCCACGATGCGGCGGAGGCTTCGATTTCTCCGTTGAACCGCGGCTTCCTTTATGGGGATGCGATTTACGAAGTTTGGCGCACCTACGACGGCTCGCTTTTTACTTTTCAGGAGCATTGGGAGCGACTCCAGCGTTCGGCGACGGCCCTTCAGATGGAAATTCCCTTTGACGAAGGTGTCCTGTTGACCGAAATCCGGCGCACGGTTTCGGCTTTTTTTGAGCAGGTAAAGGAGAAAAGGGATATTTACATTCGCCTGCAACTGACCCGCGGTGCCGGTGCGATCGGGCTCGATGTCGCGCTAGCCGATGAGCCTTTGTTCATTATTCTCGTTCAATATCTCAATGAAGGTCCACCCGATCTCTGGACCGAAGGTCTTCAGCTTTCTCTCGGAAAATCGCTCTTCCGGAATCATCCGAAAACGTTGAACCCCGCTTGGAAAACCGGGAATTATCTGAACAATGTCCTTTGCTTGCGCGAAGCGAAAGCTCGTGGTGCGGACGATGTTGCGATGTTGAATCTCGATGGCGCGGTGACGGAAGCCTCGGTTTCGAATATCTTTTTTGTGAGCGATGGTGAAATTCTGACACCGCCGACCACGGTCGGGATTCTCGAAGGAATTACCCGCGATATTATTCTGAATCGGCTGGCGCAGGATTCGAATTGGGATGTTCGCGAGGAAATGATCGACGGGAAGCAGATTTCCGAGTTTTCCGAATGTTTTCTGACTTCGACGACGCGGGATATCGTGCCGGTCGGAAGTATCGACAAAGTCGAATATGCGGTCGGACCGAAGACCGTGACGAGCGAGCTTAAGAAAATCTTCCGGAACTATGTAGCCGATTACAATACCCGCCATCCCGAGCTGAAGATTTTTGATAAATAAACTTTGTTCGGGAAAACCCCTGCCGGTGCTCGCTCCATATTGTTAGGAGGCAACGACTGCGGAATTTGGATGACGGGCATCGACTTGATTAGGCATTTGAAAAAATTGACATCGGCGATCCGATTGGTCGGCGCAAGGCAGAAGAGGATTGTCTCGAAATCGGAACGGGCAGGTCTCGCTCTTTTTTCGGTTTTACTCCTGCTTTTTGCCGGTTGCCGAAGTGTTCCGGAGCAAACGGCTTCCGGTAACGGCGGCAATTGGGCCGATTTTCAAGTTCACGAATCAGAGCCGAAGCCTCCGCAAAAGTCGCCGACATTTCCGGAAAAAGCGCCCGCTCTCGTAGTTGAAGAAACTCCCGGACCAGTTTCCTATTTTGATGTTCCGGTGAGGGGACAATATATCGCCCTGACCTTCGACGATGGTCCGAGCGGATGGCTGACACCGCGTTTGCTCGATACGTTGAGGGATCACGATATTCCGGCCACTTTTTTTGTACTTGGACGGCAAGCGGCCGCCTTTCCGGAGATCATTCAACGAATGGATGAGGAAGGGCATGAAATTGCCAATCATACTTGGGATCATCCTTCTCTCGATCGGCTCAGTCCCGCGGAAACCCGGGAGCAACTGGAAAACACGACCCGCATTATCCGTGCATTGACCAAGCGCACACCGACTTTGATGCGTCCGCCTTACGGTCGGACGAATGATACTCTCAACCGCTGGATCGCCGATGATCTCGGGATGAAAGTGATTCTTTGGTCGGTCGACTCGAACGACTGGCGCGTCCGTGAT
>DATGSL010000111.1:0-4590 GCA_035302665.1 Opitutales bacterium
AAGCCTTCCGCGGCCGGAGCAGTTCCGCTTGCCGAGCGGGCTGTTTTTCATCGAAAAGTTCCGCGTCGCCGGGGGTAAATTGCCGATACTTGAACCGACGCGCCAACCGGTTAGCAGAGCGTATGCCAACTTGATGAAATATATTCAGCTTGAGCGGCTTCTTGACGGGTGAACCCCCTGTTGTTGTGGAACGGCTTGTCTTGAGCGAATCGCGGAAGCAGGAGCTGTCGTTCGACGCGCTCCAACGGTATTCGGGGATTCATCTGCTCAAGCAATCCGGTTCTCTCAGGAAAAGCCCGCTATTCGTCCGAACATTTCAGCGCCATGCCCGCCTCGGAACGCTGTTCCGGTTAACCATGAAGAATTTTGTCATTCGAACCGATCTTCGTTCGCCCCATCTTCGCTTCGCTCCGTCGAACCGTGTTGGTTCTCATCATCTCCCCTTTAGCCGCATTATTCTGCGGCGGAGCCTTGAAATGGCGGAAGGGGAGGGATTCGAACCCCCGGAGCCTTGCGGCTCAATGGTTTTCAAGACCACCGCATTCGACCACTCTGCCACCCTTCCTGCAGTTCGGGAAGTGATCAATCAAGTTGAGTTTCAACTCGATTGCAATCGGTAAATTACCTTGGAAATTGGAGCAGATAGGGGCCGACTTCCGGACCGATCTTCCGCAGCCGTTCGCGGTGTTAGGATGGACGAGCAGGGGTGCTCGTCCGATCCGGTTCCAGTTTTTATTTGAAGTCGGTACATGTTTGGACCGGCAGGATGCTTCTCATTGTATCGGCGAAAATCGCAGCCATCCGCTGTTGGATGTAGGAATCTTTGCCCCGGAGCGGATGCCAGCCGTAGGTGACGCCTCTGATTTTTTGCGTATCTTGTGCGTAGATGAGGCTGTATTGATCTTTGGTGACCGGATGCAAGGTGTCTTTGGAGAAACCGATTTTTGTATCGAATTCGACGACCGGCAGTCCCCATTTTGCTCCGAGTTGGCGAATTGAGGAGTTGTAGGTCGTCCGGGCGTCGTGCCAGTGTGTGGTCAGGACAATAATTGCTGGTTTTCCGGAGGGGGTATTGTAGTAGCGTGAGTCGGGATTGTTGCGCAATTCGTAGCATTCGGCCGTGTAGCGTTTGATGACGTAGTCAAAGGCGGCGGCGTAGTCGGAGCGGTCGAAGGGAGTCTCATAATCTTCCCACGATTCCTGAAAGTTTTCGGATTCGAAGACATTTCTTTCGTGCACCTGCATGATGACGAGGGCATCGATGTTTTCGAATTCCTCTGGAGAGTAGAGCGTTCCTTCCGCCATGCGGTTGGCGGTATTGGCGATGGCTTCGCCGCCGATGGCCCGGTTGATTCCGTTGACTCCGAGGGCTTCACAGCCGAGTTCGAACCAGCCGTTGGCCGATGTGGCGAAAGAGGCTCCGGTTATAAGAAGAGTGGGGGCGTCAGTGCTGGATTCCGGCTCATCGGCTTGGAGAGGAAGAATGCTTGCGGCTGCAATTAAAAACAACCGGTAGAGAGAGAAACGGATCTTTTTCATAAGTAAACTCGGTCTACGGTTAAAGCCCGTTAACGGAGTCGAGGCAACTTTCAAGTGTCTCAAGCCCGGCAGGAAAGAGGTTTTTAAACCACTTTTAGACTCTCATACGTACGAATGAAAAGATCGGAAAGTGAGAGCTGCGGCCATTCAAGCCAACGGATCTTTTTAGGTTTTATCGAATTCGGCAGATAAAATTTACAGTTCCTGTAAAAGCTTTTCTTCGGCTTCTTCGAAACTGCATTTATCACGGTGGGCGATGATCGCGAGGCCGACGATTGATGGGTATTCCTTGCCGGCCGATCGTCGGGGATCGACGTATTCAATTGCCTCGTGCAAAAGAAGGCAGGCTTCGCCGTAATCGAGGTCGGTGAAGAGGCGGATGTAGCGGATCGAGCGATCGATCAGCTTCAAATTGCTCGGCACGACCCAGATCATGACGTTGCCCATCACGCGTCCGAGTCGGACCATTGTCAGGGTCGAAAGTGCGTTGAGAAGCATTTTTGCGCCGATTCGGACGCTGCCGTTGAGTGGCAGGGAAAGCTCTGGAACAGGGACGAGGATCGGCAGGACGGGCACCTTCCAAGATTCGAGGAACTTCTCGATGCGATCGATCGATTGGGGACTTCCAAAAAAGATCAGGGATGTGAGCGCGCCTTTGATATCGGCTTCTTCGAGCTGTTTTCGGTAAAAACCGTCGGCGTCGAGAAGACGGTCGATTTCGGTTTCTGTAAGGATCGCAGTAGCGCCATCGCCTTTGCGCGGCTCGCGGGAGTCGAGGCCGTCCATCCCGATCCGGAAACGAAGGATCTCCTCGCGACTGATTTTCTTCATGATCGCGTGCTGGCGTTCGAGATCGTCATCGCCGATGAGTTCGCGAATCGTTTCCTTCGACCACTCCACGGGCAGGAGATCTCGTTTAAGGAGCTCTCTCCACGCGGTTGGGGTATCGGCGTAAGGCAAAAAAAGAAAGGCCCAGCTTTCGGCGGCATTTTCGCTGCCGAATTTTTTGAAGGCTGGCAGGGAAAAGGTCGGCGAGCGCTCGGTCGTGTCGGTGAGAACATCGACAGCGAGTTTTTCCGCAAAATAATTGGTTCGGCTTTTGCGGCGGTAAATCTCCTCTTCGAGTTCGACGAGAACGGCGATTTGGGAGCGGACGTTTTCTGTTTGGAGAGTTGCGTGGATCGTTTTGAGGCTCTTTGCGAAATCGAGCACGATCTGCTTCGGGTCTTTTTTCGGCAGGTCGCTTAAAAATTCATTTTCTATGGTTGCGAAGATGACCTCTAGGAGTGCCATCATGACGCAGAGCTGGATCGAGGTCGCCTGCATCCGGGTCGAGCCGGTGATGGCCATCGGTCCGGTCGTGAGGTTGATTTTCTCGATACGCGGCTCTTCGATGATTTCCCGGCTGCGTTTGACATGTTCGCAAAGCAAATCAGCCGGGTTGTTGTAAACGAAATAAACCTGAGCGTCTTCTTCGACGCCTTTCCAAGCGGTGCCGATAACAAAGGACGTTTCGCCTCCTTCGGTGATGGCGAAAACGACATCTTTTTCGCTGACACCGAGCTCCTCGATCTGTTTTTTTCCGAACTGGGTGTAATCCTCAAAGCCTTCGACTGCTTTGATCAAAGCAAAATCGCCACCTGCCATGACGCTGAAAGCGCGATTTTCCCAATCTTTTGCGGTATCGGGTGCGACTGTTCCCGAGTTGGCTTTTTGTTGCCAGTAGTCGCGCCAGATCGAAGTTAGTTGAATGCTCAGACGTCCGGTGGCGCCGCAACCTGTGAAAAATATCTTTCCGCCGTTGCGCAGTTTTTGGGCAACGTCATTTCCGATCCGTTCCGCATCTCCACTTTCGACCCATTCCCGGAATTTATTCACGACATCCCGATCGACGTCGAAAAGCATTTCCAGACCAGCAGCGGTCTCTTTTTTTGCCGTTTCGCTCAGGTCTTTTGTTCGCGGATGAGGGGATTCGGTGAGGAGAGTGCCGAGGCGGAATTGATCCGCAATTTCGAGAAACCTACGAGCGTTATCCGCAGCTGTTGATGGGAGCATTTAGAGGTTGAATATAAGGTGATATTTATGACGGGGTCATCCCGGAAAAAAGTTTTATTTGGGCAACGGTTCTGGATTTGTCAAGGCAGGAGGTCGGTGTCGATCGCTTCAATGCGTCGGTTGTTTTCCTAATTCCTGTTTTTCTTTTCCATTCCATTCGATTGCATTCGGTTGGGCTTTTGGAGCCGGGTCGATATCCAGAAGGCGGGCGACGGTCGCGTGCAGTTGGAGTGAATCGACTCTTCCGAGGTAAGTTTCGGGGGACGAATCGGGGTAGCTGTGGATCATGAGGAATGTGCGCATATCCGGCGTTGTAGCTGCATCGTAGCCATGTGTGCCGAGCGAGCGACCGGTTCCATCGAGGGGCAAAAGTACGTCGGTCGCCAACCGATTGAAGGTATAGCCTTCTTCGAGAACGAGAAGGAGATCACCGGTGCGGGTCGGATGGCGGAAGTGCCATTTTTTCGGAATTTCGTCGCGTCGCCAGACCGAGACAAAATCGTAGGATGCGAGCCGATTTACGATTCTGTTTTTTACATCCTTTTGACTCTCTGCATTTTCGCTCCGACTGAGGTAAATCTGGGCGATGTTTCCGGTGGTGATGACTTGGGCCGATTCGTCGTTTTCGAGTCCGGCCAGTTTTTCCGGATGAACGAGTGTTTGCACAGCGCTCATTCCGTGGTCGGAGGTGAGAACGAGAAAAAATCGATCGTCCGGCGAGCGTTTTCGCTTTTCCCAAATATCGATGGTCCGCTCGAAGCTTGTTTTTATCAGCGTATCGAGTTTTTCGACGGCATCGAGAACTTCAGGGGTATCGGGGCCGTGGTGATGTCCCTCACGGTCGGGTGAAGTTGTGTAGCTGAGGAGCAGTCGGAGCGACTGATTCGTTTCGAAGATTTCGGCTGTTTGCTCGAGTCTTTCCTGGTCGGTCAAACTTCCGTCAAAGGTGACGGCGCAGTAGGTTGCGGTGATGTCGCCGGTTTGAGCGTAGGAAAG
>DATGSL010000112.1:0-4079 GCA_035302665.1 Opitutales bacterium
GCTTCCGGTGCGTTTTCGCGAACGGTATCAGCGATTCCGATTAAACCGACCAAATCTTCGCCTTCGCCGACGAAAAGCACCGTTTTTCCGGCCGCTTCCAGAGCTTCAACCTGCTCTTCTGCAGGCGCTAGATAAATTCCCATCTCCTCTACGAAATCGCGGTTGCCCAGCAAGACGGCTTTTCCATCAACAACCGCTGTCACGCCGAGTCCAGGGAAGGCCTGAAAATGCTCACTCGGCTGAAGCTCAATTCCTTCGGATTTCGCCCGCGCAACAATTGCCTCCGCCAGCGGATGATCCGAATCGCGCTCGACCGATGCCGCCATTTGCAGAACTTCCTCCTCAGAATAACGCCCGGGCGCGAGAAGATCGGTCACCCTCGGTTCTCCAACCGTCAACGTTCCCGTTTTATCCAATACGACATGGGTGATGTTCCGAACCGTTCCGAGAGCATCGATACTTCGAATAAGAAGACCTTTTTGTGCCGCTTTTTTCATCCCAACCTTAATCGCCATCGGCGCCGCCAGTCCGAGCGCACACGGACAAGCAATGATCAGAACCGAGGCGGAGGTGATCAGCGCCAAGGTCAGCGGATCGTTCGGGGCAAAAATAAACCAGGCGGTAAAAGTCACGATCGCTATCAGCAAAATCGCCGGAACAAAATAGCTGCTAAAGAGATCGGCCATGCGGACGAGCGGCGGTTTCGACGATCGGGCTTCCCGCACCATTTCGACAATCTGGTGCAAAACCGTCTCCGATCCGACCC
Organism: Opitutales bacterium; assembly: GCA_035302665.1. Classification (GTDB taxonomy): domain Bacteria; phylum Verrucomicrobiota; class Verrucomicrobiia; order Opitutales; family T3Sed10-336; genus DATGSL01. The sequence goes on from DATGSL010000112.1 coordinate 767, forward strand.
GTTTAGCGACGAATGTAAACGTTCCGGCCTGATTCACCGTTCCACCGATGACTTCGTCTCCTTCGCCCTTTTCGACCGGAATCGGCTCACCGGTGATCATCGATTCGTCAATGGTTGCCGCACCCTCAACAATCTCTCCATCGACAGGAATTTGCTCGCCAGGTCGGACAGAGAGAATCTGTTCTTTGCGAATCCGCGAAACGGCTACGTTTTTTTCTCCATCTTTCGCCACCAAGCGGGCGGTCCGCGGCTGGAGACCGAGAAGAATTTTAAGGGCCTCCGATGTCTTGCCCCGAACCTGATTTTCCAAATACGTCCCGGTTAAAATAAAGAGCATAACGACCGTCGCCACTCCGAAATAAGTCCGCGGTTCCAGTCCGGCCTGTTCCCAAAAAGCAGGTGCAGCAACGGCTAAAGAACTGTAGATAAATGCTGAACCGGTTCCGAGCGCAACAAGCGTATCGGTATTGGCCGTCTGATAACGGAGAACACGAACCGCTGCGAGATAGACCGGTCCTCCGGCGATAAAAAGAACCGGTATGCTCAGCGCCAGCAAAATCCAGCCCGAAGCCGGGACGGAGAAATTGCCCATCTCAGCAGGAAGATCGAAAGCGCCGAGTTCGAGCGCAATCACAGGAATCGTAAAAAGGGCTGCGACGAATAAACGTATTGAGAGGCCCCGATTTTCAACTCGCGCTTTTTTCTCGATCTCCTCCTCCTCGCCCGAGATCGCGTGCGGTGTAAATCCAGCTTGCCGGATCGCTTCCTCGAGATCGGCCTGAGTCGTGCCTTCGGATGGATCGTAGGAAATCTGTACTTCCCCTTTAGCCAGATCGACGTGAACCGTTCGGACGCCTTTCAGCCGAAATACAGCCTTTTCCACGACCGCCACACTGCTTTCACCGTGCAAATCGCCGACCTTTACACGTATCTTTTCTTGAACTTTGCTCATCGTTTTCCCGATAAAAAGAAAGCTACCGGTCCGCTATCTGCTCAGCAACCACCAATAAGGTCAACTCTGCAAACACCTTACCACAAGCAAATTAGCAGCCAAACTGAAAACCTATCGGTCTTCCGATGCGGGTTTTCCCTGTCGATCGAATAAGAGAAGTCTTCAATGCACAAAAGACGAACAATTGTTACAATTCACGTTTAATCTGACCGAAGCGAAAACAGGCTCTTCATTCCTCATCCGTGGTATTTTTACCATTCCTGCAGACGGATTTATTGGCCGCCAAAAAACAATCAAATGTGCGCCGCTATTTTTTAAAATGCGCTCCAAGTAAATCACCTCTTTCTTATGATACCGTTCCCCGCTCGCTCATCTGGCTGGATCCGCGATACAAAGAGTTTTCTGCAAATCAGCCTTTTCGCGCTCGTCGGCCAGCTATTTCTTGCACCGGATCTTCCCGCTAGCGTCTTTCTTCACGTTCCGGAAGCCGCCGAGGAAAATTATCAGGTTCTCTACGAAATCGATTTGCCGATCAATGCCGCGTTTCGCCGGTCGACGCCGGTTGCCTACGTGCAGAACAACAGCGACACCATTCCCGATTTTGACCGGGTCGCCTATTACCTCCGTTTGGTCGACGGAAATGGAACGAACTGGGTTTACGTTTCAATGGATGCCTTCACGTCTGATCCAGTTGAACTCGGATTGCCGCACCATCGGGATAATCCGCTCATCCATCAGCGATCGGTCGAAAATATGAACGTCTCCTCGAATGTACCCGGCGTTGTCACCGGAACGTTTCTGGATGGCGGACATCTCGAAATGTGGCCGAGCAATTATTCTGAAGGCGATGATTACGGAGTTTTCGCGGCCAGTCGATCGCGCTTCGACTGGGGCGATACCGGAGCTTCAACCGACGAAGGTTACGGCTCGTTCCAGGTTCACAATGTCCTCGCACGCCAAACGGTTTTTGCCTGGAACCGCTGGGGGTCAAGCTCCGCCATCGATGATGATGTCGGGATCGGCAATCAACCGACCGGTGAACCGGACTGGACTTTTGCCGGAAATACCGCGAACTATTCGAGCCGGAAACTCGTCATTCTTGTGCGCCCGCGTGTCGCCGATCTCGAACTCTCGGAATTTCCGCAAAACCGCCAACTCTGTACACGCGATACCACAACCAATCTCGCGACAGTACCGATTCACGGCGAAGAATCTTTCGGCGGATTTGAAAAAGCGATTCTCCGTATTTTCCGAAATGGCACCCTCAAATCGCAGCTCGAACAAAACCTGGTTTATTCCGACGGACGCGCTTCTTTTTCGTTCGAACCGACCATCGTAGCTGAATTAGCTAAATACGATTTCGAACTCTGGCTCGACGACGGAAATGAGGAAAAACTCCTGAGGCGCGCCCGGGAAATTGTCGCCGGAGATGCCTTTATCGTTTATGGCCAATCGAATGCGGAAGCCTACTCCTGGGAACCGACCCGCAGCGCCAACGAGTATTCCAGCCAATGGATTCTCACTTTCGGCCAAAACGGCGACAGCGGCGATCACGCAAAAAATATCCTTCTTTGGGTGCAGGCCGAAGGAGACGGTGGCCGCCAAGATCCCGGCTCGATCGGTCAGTGGCCGATGGTTCTTGCACACGAAATCGTCGATTCGGTCGGCGTTCCTGTTGCTATTTTAAACGGATCGCGCTCCAGCTACGAAATTCGCCGTCTCTACAAGGATCGGGAGGATCCGGATAATCTCTACGATACGACGGAAGATAATGTGCGGCGACCGTATAATCGCCTTCGCTATCGGGCGATTCAAGCCGGAGTTGCCGAAACGATTCGAGCCATTTTTTACTATCAGGGCGAAAATGATAATGAAAGACCGAAACGCCATTCCGACGGATACCAGGTTTTGCGCGAGGATTGGGCGGTCGATTATCCGGGAGTCGAACGTTTTTACTGCACCCAAGTCCGACCGGGCTGCGGCGTGACCACTGAGAATGTCGCCTTGCGCGAAGCTCAACGGAGGCTCGGCGATATTTATCCAAATACCTTCATCATGCCGAGCAACGGCCTCGAAAGTCATGACGGCTGTCATTTTCTCTTTACCGACGGTTACGAGGAACTTGGATTGAATTATGCGCGCGTCGTCCTCCGCGATCTTTACGATGGCCCCGACGGACCCGATATCGATCCGATCAATCCATCGATCGCCACTTTTACCGATTCTTCGCGAACGGAAATTCGCCTTTTGCTGCGAAACTCCGCAACGATCGATTTTCCAGCCGGTGCGCTCGCCGATTTTCACGTGACGAATACCGCAGGAACGATTACTCGAGCGATCGTGCACGGCGATTCGATCCTT
>DATGSL010000113.1:0-3509 GCA_035302665.1 Opitutales bacterium
GCAACGGTTTTCCCGTTCCGGTCAATCTGAGCGAAAGCCTCATCACTCACGAGGACAGAATCAAAACCAACGCTCCCCCCGAAGCTGTCGAAATTTTTTATCCAAATGGCGACCCTCTTCAGCCGGGCGACTGGCTCGTGCAGGAGGAAAAAGCGGAAGCGCTGGAGCGAATCGCCCGCGATGGAAAGGACGGTTTCTACAAGGGCAAAACCGCAGAACAATTGGTCGCCGACCTCAATGCCAACGGAAATCGGGCCACGCTCGACGATCTCGCCAGCTATGAAACCCGTTGGCTCCGACCTCTTGCGGGCGGTTTCCGAAACTTCACCGTTTTGAGCGCGCCGCCTCCGCTCGGAGGAACTCAGGTGGTTCAGCCGCTCGTTCTGCTCGATTCATTTCCGTTGCGCGAAATCGGACTTCCCTCGGAATCGCCGCTCGCCGCCAACCGAATCCTCGATGCGATCCGGATCGGCAGACGGGATTACAATCGCTGGGTTTTCGATCCGGAAACGCCTGTTCCGGCCAATGGTCTCACCAGCTCAAAATATGCTCTGACGCGAATCGACGGAATCGGCACAGGCGAGGTTTCCGAAAGGGAACAACCGGGAGATCCGTGGGAATTCGACGGCGAAATCGATCCCCGTTTTGCTCATTTAAATCCGTGGGCTCCTTCTGCGCAAAATCTTGAAGAAAACGAGGACGGCGAAGAGAACAACGATTCCGACGAGCCGAGCGAGGAACACACGACGCACCTTTCTGTCATCGACGCCGATCGGAATGCGGTCGCGATCACGATGACTCTCGGACCTTCTTTCGGCGCCGGTTTTTATTCCTCCGGTGTCTTTTACAACAACGGCTTGACCCGTTTTGGAAATTCTTCGGCCGGCAATCGGTGGGAGGCTTATCGAACTCCGCGCTCAAACACATCGCCGACGATCGTTCTTGAAGAGGATCGGGTTCGTCTGGTAACCGGTGCTCAAGGCGGTTCACGAATTCCGCCAGCGATCGTTTTCAATATCCTTTACGCGCTCGAATACGATCTTTCCGCGAGCGAAGCGATGGCCGGCGCACGCGCGTTCCCGTATATGTTCAGTCCGGTGATCCGACTCGAAGCCGGTTTTGATCATTCTGTTGCCCAAGGTCTGCGCGAGCGCGGCTACACGCTTGAGCCTTATAAACAGCAGGATAATTACTTCGCCGGAGCCCACATGATCGTCGTGGAGCCGGACGGACGCCTTCACGGTGCTGCCGATATGCGGCGCGCCGGGAAAGCCGTCGGTTATTGAAACTGATTTTAATCTCAGCTGCCGGAGAGAACGATTAGCTCAATCGGCCTTTCCGGCAGTTTCGAGTTCCAATGCTCCTTCCTTTTCATCGGCTTCTTCGTCATCCTCCCAATCTTCGTCGATTTCCTCGAACTTGAACTGGAAATTGAAAATCGGAAGCAGGCAAATCAGACCGATACAGGTAAGGCCGAGAACGGCGTAACCTGCCGCATCGTGAACGAATCCGCCGATCGCGTCGGCGCCGTAACGATAAGCCCAGCTGGTAAGAAAAAGACTGCGCAGGAGGTTTGTAAAAACAGCCAGGCACATCGCCACGCCGATCAGGGCGACTTTTTTCCAATATTTATTTAGGAAAACAGCGCCGAGAAAAGATCCGGCAAAAAGACAGGCCGTCAGCGATCGGATTCCGGAACAGGCTTCAGCGACGCCGACTTCACTTCCGTTCGGCAAAACAAGCACATTGGCGCGCTGCTCGAGCGGAAATCCGCCCATATCGAAAACAAAGACGACAACCGTCGTTACTTTGGCGAGAAGAAAAACATTCAGTTTCTTTTCGAGAAAGGAGGTCATCGGCGCCGAGATGATCCAGATGAACGCGACAAAAATAAAGAGTCCGGTCAACTGCACGCGCCGATCTTGCCAAAGCGCCTGCCACCAGTTGTCCGGTTTTTCCTCTCCGACATAACCATGCGGGGAATTGAGGAAAATAATCGGCAAAAGGATGACGCCGAATCCGAGAGCGATCGACAACGACGCCGGATTTTGAGCACCGCCGCCGGCGCGGATCAGGGCACCGGCGAAAAAGAGAAGCGAGCCTCCGATAATCGCCGTCCACGCGGCCGCCCGCAACAGCGTTTCAAGCCAAGTCGGCAATCTGGAAGTTTTTTCCGCATGAACCTTTTTTGCCTCGTCGCCTTTTACCAAACCGACGATCTGTTCCCAACGGTCGAAAATAACATAAGCGACAAAGAGCGGAACGAGAAATCCGAACGAATAATCTTCCCGCGTGTTCCACCAATACCACTGATCCCAAATGATAAAAATCATAAACCCGACCGCCAATAAAAAGGCGAATCGGAGGGTATCGGGAAATTCTTTGAAAGTAGCTGTAAAAGAGGGTGTCGAGGAGGCCATAATGCGCGAAATCGATTCTAGTTTGAAAATGGAGACGACAAGCCGAAGAAGAGTCAATCGGTTAAACGATCACGGTCGAAGGACAAGAAGGGAAACGGAATGGTTCCGCGAGACTTCCAACAAAAGCGGAGCACCGGAAACGAGCGATTCCTCATAAATTTCCTGAAACTCCTCCAACGTTTCAACCGTCTCGCGGTTTACCTTTAAAATCACATCGCCACGCTGCAAACGAGCCTCGGCCGCTGGGAAGGCGCGTTGCAGGCCGAGCACGATAAAACCGCCGTCATCCGGAAGTTTCTGCTCGCGAGCATAAGCTCTGGAAACTTTGCGAACGCTCAATCCCCATTTTTCAAAAACCCACTCTTCTCCTACACGACTCTCGAGTCTTTCCGTCACGACTTCGACCGGAAACTGCTCCCCTCCTCGTTGCACCACAAAGGTCATCTCCGCGCCGACCGGATAATTCGCAATCTGATTTCGAATCGGAGGAAGTTGCTCCGGAAAACGTCCGTCGAGAAGTTCACCATCGAGACTCAGCAACAAATCGCCCGGCCGCAATCCTGCACGGTCCGCCGGCGACCCGGGATCGACACTCGCCACAAGCATGCCTTCATTCGCGCCGATTCTATAAAACGTCTCCAGATCCTGGAGCGGCCCCGAAACAACTCCGATATAGCTGCGCACGACCTCCCCATTTTCCAGCAATTCACCGACAACCGCCTGCGCTGTCTGCGCCGGAACGGCAAAACTCAGGTTATTGGCCCCGAGATAACCGCGCGTATTGATGCCGACAATCCGCCCATCCTCCGTTACCAACGGTCCGCCACTGTTTCCTGGATTGATCGCCGCGTCGGTCTGAAGCCACGTATTAAAAAAACCGGTTTCGTATCCGCGCACGCGATCGGCACCTTCAAAATAACGATCGGTATTTGAAATAATTCCCCGCGAAACAGTCCGCGTCAGACCATTCGGCGTGCCGACCGCAAAAACAGTTTGGCCCGGATAAAGTTTCTCCGAATCGCCAAATTTCGCCGCGGTAAAAGTGAGTCCGCGCTCTTCGATCTCCTTCAAATCGAGCTGAATCAGCGC
>DATGSL010000114.1:0-2687 GCA_035302665.1 Opitutales bacterium
CGATTTTGCTGATAGCGATCGTGACTTTTACCGCCTGGTTTATTTTTGCCCCGAACGATCCGCTGACCTTGGCGCTGATCACCTCCGCCTCGGTTCTGATCATTGCTTGTCCGTGTGCGCTCGGACTTGCGGCGCCGATGGCGATTAAGGTTGGGATAAAAAAGGCGGCACAAAAAGGTCTTCTTATTCGAAGTATCGATGCTCTCGGAACGGTTCGGAATATCACCCATATCGTATTGGATAAAACGGGAACGTTGACCGTTGGAGAACCGAGGGTAACCGATCTTCTCGCGCCCGGGCGTTATTCTGAGGAGGAAGTTCTGCAAATGGCGGCGTCGGTCGAGCGCGATTCGGATCATCCGCTGGCGGAGGCGATTCTTGCGCGGGCCAAAGCCGAAGGAATTGAGCTTCAGCCGAGTGAGCATTTTCAGGCCTTCCCTGGACTTGGCGTGGCAGCGGTTGTTGATGGAAAAGCCGTCTTGCTGGGCAACCGCGATTTCGTGGAAGAGATGGGGATTTATCTAGCGCCTGCAGAAGAGCAGGTTGAAGCTCTGGAAGCGGCCGGAAAAACGGTGCTTTTCGTCGGCGAAGGCGAAGATTTGGTCGGTTTAATCGGAATCGCTGATACCGTTCGCGAAAACGCACCGGAAGCTGTCGATCGATTAAAAAAGCTCGATCTGGAGGTCGCAATGGTGACCGGCGATCATCCGCGAACGGCGTATTTCATCGCCGATCAAATCGGGATCGATGTTCTTTTTGCCAATCTGCGGCCTCACGAAAAGGTGGAAAGAATTCGCGAACTTCAGGCCGATGGAGCGCGTGTTGCGATGGTTGGAGAAGGAATCAATGATGCTCCGGCGTTGGCCGTGGCCGATGTCGGTATTGCGATCAGCAGTGGGACTGATCTCGCACTCGAAGTAGGCGGAATTGCGCTTTTGAAGAGCGATCTGAACGGAATTCCCGATGCGGTCCGCCTTTCGAGTCGCACGGTTCGAACCGTTAAGCAAAATCTCTTTCTGGCGTTTATTTTCAATTTGCTCGCCATTCCCTTGGCTGCAGGTGCTTTTTATCCGCATTTTGGCTGGTTTCTCGATCCGAGACTAGCAGCGGGGGTAATGGGATTCGGCGCTCTGACGGTTGTAATCAACAGTCTGCGGTTGAGGTGCTTTCGATGAGCGATCGGTCTGCGAAGATCGATTATTTGATTGTCGGTCAAGGGGTTGCCGGATCGGTTTTGGCGCATGCCTTGCTCGCGCGCGGCTGTCGGGTGGTGGTGGCGGATGTTGAAAACCGGAGTGCGGCTTCGAGAGTTGCGGCCGGATTGATCACGCCGGTTGCCGGGAGGAAGTTTGTTCCGACCTGGCGCGGCGAAGACTTGTTGCCCTTTGCCCGTCAGTTTTATCGAAAACTGGAAGTTGAGTTCGAGACCGCTCTTTATTTTGAAAAGCCGATTTGGCGTTTTTTTGCATCGAAAGAAGAAGCAGAGATCTGGAAAACGAAACGCAACTTGCCGCAGGTAAAAAAACAGACGGAAAATCTTCCGGTCGGTTCGGTGAACGATTTTCCTTTTCAACCGGGGCTCGACGGTTTTGCGATGCCGAATGGAGCTCATATCGATTCGCGCAAATTCTTGAATGTTTTTCGAAAAAGATTGCGGGAACGGGAGGCTTTGGTGGAAAAACCGCTTGCACCGGAAGATCTTAAGGTTGAAAAGGACCGCGTTCAATGGCGGGAGTTTTCAGCTCGCAAAGTCATTTTTTGCGAAGGCCATCGGGTCAGCGAAAATCCGTTTTTCTCGTGGTTGCCCTTTCAGCACGCCAAAGGAGAAGTGCTGACCGTTGCGATCGAATCGCTTCCCGAAAACGTAATTTTAAATCGAAGGAAATGGCTTTTGCCGATCGGTGGTGGGAAATTTCTCGCCGGAGCAACCTATGATTCGGTCGATCTTTCCGAAAACCGGACAGATGCCGGCAGAGAGGAAATTCTCGAAGGAATCGGGAAAATCACGCCAGCCGAGCCGACGGTTCTCGAGCATGAGGCGGGGGTCCGTCCAGCTGTGAAAGGTATGCGACCGGTAGCGGGGCTTCATCCGGGACATCCGACGATCGGTATTTTCAATGGCCTTGGCTCAAAAGGATTTCTTTGGGCACCCTTTTTTGCGGAACAATTGGCAGCTTCACTGGAAAACGGAACCGCGCTCGATTCGGAAATCGATGTGCGCCGCAATCTCTGATTCTCTGATCGATGAATATTACCGAGCTGACCCACCTGATTGTCGGAAAGTTTTTGAGCGAAGGTGATATCGCCGTCGATGCGACGGTTGGGAACGGCCATGACACGCTTTTTCTGGCGAGGAAAGTCGGAGTTACGGGACGTGTGATCGGATTCGATGTGCAGGAAGCGGCATTGGCTGCGGCCCGGGAGCGACTCGAACACACGGAGAAAAATCTGCTCGAACGTGTGACCTTTTTGCGACTTTCCCACGCGAAGATGGAAAATGGATTGGCAAAGGCCGGGGTTTCAGCGGAGCCGAAAGCGATTTTGTTCAATCTCGGATATTTGCCGGGAGGGGATAAGTCAGTGACGACCGAGACTGAGGAAACCTTGGAAGCGTTGAAAACAGCGCTCCGTTTGCTCGCACCTGGCGGAGTTTTGACCGCGGTTCTTTATGCGGGACATCCGGAAGG
>DATGSL010000115.1:0-4829 GCA_035302665.1 Opitutales bacterium
CCCACGGAACCAAACAGTTCAGCGCACTCACGATTTTCCTTTCTTCCGCCTACGAAATCGAACGCGGCCACAAGGTTGCACCCCAATGTTTTTACCCGATACCCGATGTCGATTCCTATCTCTTTCATCTAACCCGTCGCCCGGAACCGTTTCGGTTTGAGGAGGAGACGAAAAAAATTATCCGGGAATGTTTCGGACAACGACGCAAGCAAATCGGCTCCCTTTTGCGCACCTTTGCCCCCGAAAAAGCCGAGACTTGGCTCGCCGAACTCGAAGCGAACGGCTATTCGCGGAAAAGCCGTCCAGAAGAAATCCCAACCGAGCTCTGGCAAAAGCTTTAACCGGCCTGAGCCCGCGCAATCGCGTCACCGAGCGCTTCAATACTCTCCAAAATCAAATGCGGCCGGGGATCTGCCGCTTCACCCTCCTCGCGCGTACCTTCTCCGGTCAACACAAGAACCCCAGTCGCTCCGACCGCATGAGCCATCGCCACATCAGTATAAATCCGGTCGCCAACAACCGCCAGCTCCCGCGGCTGAAGATCATGTTTTTTCAAAATCTCCTCCATCATGATCCGATGCGGTTTTCCTAAAACAGCATCGGGAGCACGACCGGTCGCTGACGTCAACGCCGCACAAATCGCACCACAATCGATCAACAAGGTCGGCTGATCGGTCGGACAGATCCGATCCGGATGAGTCGCAATAAACGGTTTTCCCTGCTCGATCCAATAACCAGCCCGGCAGAGTTGCGAAAAATCGAGATTCGGATCAAAACCGACAACTACGAGCTCGGGATCCTCGTCACAGATTGAAAATCCGGCCTCCTCCATTTCTCTCTGCATGCTCTTCGTTCCGACAATAAAAATTCGCTCGGAATTCGGATATTCACGGCGCAGGTAAGCGATGGTCGAAAGAGTCGATGTATACATCTGATCACTACCGACTTCCATTCCGAATCGAGCCAAATGAGTTATGTAATCGCGAACGCTTTTCGACGAGTTATTCGTAAAAAAGGTATAACCGATCCCAAGCTCATCCAAGCGCGCCAAAAACCGTCGCGTGAAAGGAAATAAGGTTCCTCCACTGTAAATGGTGCCGTCCATATCGAGTGCGATGTGACGGATTTCTTTCAGTTGCTGAGTGCTCATTTAAAAATCATTCCGATCAGCTGAGTCGATTCCGGATCCGCGATAATCGGCATCTCAATCCGATCGACTCGTCGATCCAGATACTTCTCCGGCTTCCGTTATACCCGGAAAATAACAGCGATGACGGGAGTTCTCGCGTTTTACCAAACGCCCTTTGCTTGGCCAGTCGGCGTTCCGCGAAAAACGGGCCAACCGGATTCGGCTGGAGCCGCGAGAGTTCGAAAAGCATAGAGACGGGAATCCCGCGCGCCGATATAAAGTTGCTCATCTGACGTAAGAATAGGAGCCGTTTCGAAATTGGTCCGGGTCTTTCCCCGGCGCAAGATCGTGCCATTTGAGTCAAAAACATACAGGATCCCATCGCCGGTTCCGCAATAAATATTTCCCGCGGAATCAAAGGCGGCAGAAGATGCCAAACCACCTTCGAGCAAGCGTTTCCATAGCAGATTGCCATCGGGACTGAGCGCATAAAGATGACGGTCATCGGCTCCGAAAACGATGGTTCCATCCGGCCCAATCACAGCCGATGTCTCGATGGCTTCACCCACCTCAAACTCCCAAACTTCCCGCCCGCGCCGATCGATCGCACGAAAAGTGCCATCCACACTCCCGAAATAAGCGGTTCCTTCACTGTCGAGCGCCGGTGTCGCCCAAACCGGCGTGTGGAGATGAAGGGCCCAGCGATGATTTCCGGCAAGATCGAAGGAAACGACCTGCCCGCGCAGCGTGATCACCAAAACAGCTTCATCCTTGTAAAGAACCGGTGAAGCATGAATTCCGGCAGCACTTTCAACCACCCAACGAGTGTTGCCCTCAGAATCGAGCGAGTAAATCGTTCCGTTTGAAGATGCGAAGTAAAGGTTTTCCTCCGCATCGAGCGCAACCGCACCCCGGATCTCCGAATCAGCCTCAAAAGCCCATCTTTTTTCCCCGTCCGCCGTCAGCGCATGCACGAAATAGTCGTCCCCACCGACATAAACCGCACCGCTCAAGCCGACAGCCGGAGTCCCGCGCACAGGAAAATCAGCCGTCATCGACCATTTCTCTTTCCCATCAGGAGCGAGCGCGATCAGGCGATTATCACTGGACCCGAAATAAATCGTTCCGTCAGCACCGACCGCAACGGTCGATTCGATCCGCTGATCGGTCCTGAATTTCCATAATTCCCTCGGCTTGGGAGCGCCGCATCCGGTGAGCAGGAAAAGCCCTCCGATTACCGCTAAAAGACCGAGGGACGAACGAAACTTTTCACGGGGAAATCTCCCGATGAGAATCATGATCCTGTAAACGGATTCTCCGGACAACGTGTGCCGCTGTGATAACTACGGTAAGAAACCTGATTGGTTCGCGCCCGGGTCACCCACTCAACGTGTCCGTCGGCAAAGCCCCAGTTCCAGCCGGCATCTCCGTGGTTATTCACCGATTCAGGGCAATTTTCCAAAACTCCCGCATCATCTCCATCGAGAACAAGAACGGTGATTGTTTCTTTTCCTTCAACAGTGATCGGTGTTTTCGTAATCCCCTCCATTTCCCGCGTTCCATAAACACCGAAATATTCGTAACTGTGTCCTCCACTGGCGTCTTCGGCACCTTTCGCGTTATTCATGAGATCGGTCATCTGCCCCAATCGATTCACCTGTTGTGGGCGAATCCGATTTTTGGTACTTGGACATATAAACACCTCATAATCATTGATATATTCCGGATATAGATTCATCGGAGCGCTATCATCCGAAGGATTGATTACGTACCAAAATCCGGAATTTTCCGCTGTCGCGCCTGGAGGTGCATCATCCCGGTCGATTCTTCCCGCTCTCTCTTCGGCAAAGAGATGCATCCCCATCAGCTGTTGGCGAAGGTTGCTCTGACATTTCGCACGTCGGCCACTTTCGCGAACCTGCGCTGTCACAGGAATCAGGATCGACGCCAAAATTCCGATGATCGCAATCACCGTCAAAAGCTCGATTAAAGTAAAACCTCTCTGGCTACTGATCGCATCTGCTGACGGTCGCGCCAGCCGCCTCCTTTGAGGAGAAAAACTACCGTTCATTCTATTCTGCTGATTCATCTCAATCGTGCCCCCTGGTGTTCATGGATATCTTTCAGAAAAACCTTTTCCCGTGATCCGCTACTTTATTCCGTGCCCGCTGCCTAATTCGACAGCGGGACCGGAATCTCGGAAGAGTTTTTGTTTAGACCCTCCTCACTTTTTTGTACCTAATTCTCATCGTGTCAGACGCCAGAAGGCTTTGTCGGCACCGCTCGGAATTGGCCCCGACCAAGTATTTCCGGTTTGATCGGAGGAAATGACTTCCCACTCGCCGCCGCCAAGGTCAAGCCTCTGCTCGACGTTGTAAGGTTCGCCGGACGGATTATCGATCGTGAGAACAATCGTTTGCCCGACCTTCTCAATATTCGTAATGGCGATATCACCCACGCTTTGAACAACGATGCCGTACATCTCCAGATTCATGAAGTGGGCATTACCACTCTGCCAACTAGTGAAGCCATATCGGCCACCCTCTGCGGGAGCTGTCGCATCACTCCACTGCCAGCGATAAATCTCGCCAGGCACATCGACTTCTTCGACGGTCATCACGTAATTTTGGCCGGACCGAACAAAACTCACGTTAAAGGGTTGCCCCGGTCTGTAAATAAATCCGATATCCCCGATAACGATATCCGACCAGACCCCGTTTTGCTTCCGACTTATACTCAAACCAGCCGGAATGCTGTTATTGAAGCCGGGAATCGTATTCGTGAAGAGCACGCGGCTGTAGTTATCAGCATCAACATAATCAAAGACGAACCCGTTTCCGCCATGTTCAAACGGATGAATTCCGATATCCAACAGGTAACTCGACGTCCCGGTCGAATCGCGAAGGAACATCGGAGCCTCCGCATCAGCAGCCGGTCGCGCCACCGTGCCACTCGTCCGTTCACCATGAACACTGCGCTCGGTAATCGTACCATGAGCGCTGACACGCCAATCTCCCTTTAGGTCGTCATTATCAGAGAACGGATTCTCCCAACCTGCTGGGAAAGCACCCGGTCTCGGAGAAGCATACCAATCGACATCGAGCAGGATCTCGTCATTTTTACGGATAACGAAATCCTCAAACATTGTGCCCGCGACGACTGGATTCCATTCGGGATGAACGGTTTCGGCTGGCGCACCACCTTGGGCCCACGTTCCAAAACCGGCACGGCCCCAGCCGAGCTCGTCATCGATCGTCCATTCACTGTGCCCGAACGAAGAGATATCCCAACTTTCCGTTCCTTGGTTCCAACCAGTGACCGCAATGTCGATCTTTGGCTGATTACCTTCCATTCGCGGCGTAAAGCGAACCCGCATTCTCTTGTAACCCACAATATCATTCGGGTCGCTCATCGGCCCTTCTTTGGCAACAATTCCCGAATAGACACCATTGATCCGGCTTTGAATCGATACGGCTTCTCCCGGTCGCGTGTCGGCGCCGAGCTGACCACTAACCGTGACGCGGTACCAGTTCAATTCATCCTGATAACGGAAGAAAAAAGTGCTTCCATCATCATCACCGACCGAAAACACAATTTCAACCGTCGCATCATCCCACTCCTCTTCCCAACTATCCTCACGGATAATCATCCGCGGACCGTCGAAACTGACACTGTCCACAACCGGAACCGGAATTCCTTC
>DATGSL010000116.1:0-10855 GCA_035302665.1 Opitutales bacterium
CTGAACCAGCGGCGTCCGAGGCGACCGCGTCCGGCCGTCTGCTCCCGTGCGACAACAATAAAAGGTGGGCGCTTTTCACCGGCTGTGAAAATCCGTTCGGCTTCGCTATTCGTGCTGTCGATAGAATCGCAGAAGTGAATCGGAATCTTCCGCCAACGCTCGGGCAAACAGGCCCGAATACAAGGAGCGCTCAGCGTTTTTGGCAGTTTATGAAGACGGTAACCTTTTCCGCGGCGAGCCTCGATCTCGCAGCCGAATTCGCGCAGTTTCTCAATTCGTGACCAGATCGCGACGCGGCTGATTCCGAGTTGCTCCGCCAGAAAACCGCCGGAGGCAAAACCATCTTCGCTTTCCAATAATGCGCGCAAAATGATCTGGTCGGCATCGTTCATCTTTTAGAGGAGTTTCAGGCGAGCGAGGATCAACGCAAGCGCGCAAAGCGAAGCGGTTTCGGTGCGAAGCACGTGCGTTCCGAGCTGCAAAAGCGGGATTTCCCGTTCCCGGAAGCTGTCGCGCTCCTTTGCCGACCAGCCGCGTTCGGAACCGACAGCAACAAAACAGCCCGAAGGAGGTGGCTGATAATCGCGCACAAAACCGGTTGCTTCGTAATTATCGAGCGCAATTCCCGGCAAGTCGGGGGAAATTTCGTTGAGCGCATCGGCGACTTTTTCGTGATGCACAATTTCAGGAATTCGCGTCGTGAAAGCCTGTTCGGCGCCTGCAATCAGATGGCGGCGGTATTCGCCGGTCGACCAAAGACGGCTTTTTGCATAGGAGGACTCGCCTTTTTCGGTTTTAACAAAATGGATCGCGCAGACGCCGAGGGAAGTGGCTTCCTGAAGAATTTTTCGGGCGGTTTGAGGGCGGGGAAGTCCGACCAGAAGGAGAACCGGATGGAGCGGGGGAGGAGTTTCGACCGTTTCAAAAGCGAGTGAAAGGGCATCGGAAGTGATGGCGCTAATGCGTCCTTTTAGGCGGTCGCCATTGACCACGCCTGCATCGAACAAATCGCCCTCCTGTCGGCGCAAGGTCCGGAGCAAATGGACTGCACGCGGATCTTCGGTCGATAGCGGATGTCCGATTTCGTCCGGACTGAACAAAATGAGATTCATCGTCGGTTGGCCAAGTCCGTTACCAAACCTGAAGCACTTCGTAGGCGATGCGGCGGGCGAGCCTGTCGGTCAGGACCGGCATGCTCTGAAACTCCGCACCTGCCGAACTATCCTGCGGAAATGCATCGGAAGTGGCACTTACCGGACGATTTTTGAAATAGATTTTACCGGTTCGGTTGTCCGCAAGGGTGCAATGAGCCGCGAGTTCGAGGCGAAGTTTTTCGGCCAGGCCGGTATCGTCCGTTCGCGTCGCAGCGACACGCCGGTCAAAGGTTTTCAACGTTACTTCGAGGATTGCATCGGCCTCGCTTTCATCGTGAATTTGCAGCAACCCGTCGCGGATCAGGGCATCGCGGATCTGCATCGTCAAGAGCGCTTGTGCCTGCGGTGCAAATGACTCATTCACCGCCGGTTTTATATAAATCGATCGAAAGGGCGGTTTCGCATCGCGGCCAAGCTGGTAGTGGCTGCATCCGGAAAAGAGGATCGCGATTAGGAAAATAGCTGCCAATGCCGGAAAGCTTTTTCTTAAGATCGTAAATCGGTTGAGCGACATCATTTCCGTGCGTCGATTTGGTCGATCCGGGCGAGTTTTTCGCGCGCTTTTTCGGCTGTTTCCGCAAGCGGCGCAATCGTAATGGCTTCGTTGTAAAAAATCCGGGCGGCTGTGTAATTTTTGCGGTAACGGGAATAAAAATCGCCGAGAAGGATCCGGTTTTCTGCAAGAACCTGACTCATTTCAAGCACCCTTTCTTCGGCTTGGCCGGCACGGGGATGATCCGGATAAAGGATAATAAAATCCTCGAAATAGCTGATCGCCTCCCGATTGGCGCCCTGATCATAAGCCGGACCTTGCATCTGTGTCGAAAAAGCATCGGCAAGCCCGAAATACGCATCCGAAACCCGTTCGTGATCGGGATAATCGTTGATGAAACGGTCGTAGAGATCGATGGTTTCGTCGAGTTTTGTCGGAGTGCCCGATTGGAGTTGGGCCGCTTTTAGCAATGCAATCGGTGCCTCCTCACTGTAGGGTGCATTTTCCACGATCTGCTTGAAATAATCGATCGCCCGCTCCGGACTCTTGAATCCGGGGATCTTCCAGAAAAGCCGGAGCCGCTTGCCTTGCCGCAAACCGTCGGCGATTTCAAATTGACGCCGGATGACTTTGCGAAATTTTGGATAATTTGGATATTGATCGACGATTGCCTGAAGGTTGTCGAAGGCTTTCGTCCACTGCTTTCGCTCCATCCGGATTGTCGAAGATTGAAAATGGGCTTCGGGAGCGAAAATCGAATTCCCGGCCTCGCGCTGCACCGATCGGTAAAGACGCAAGGCAAGTCCCTGATGGCCTTCGTCTTGGGCTTCGCGCGCCATTGTCATCAAAATCAGCCCTCTGGTTCGGGGAAGCTGCGAATCGGGTTGATCTTCGATATGCCAGCCGATTTCCGGATCCCAAGCCAGCTGCCCGTGGAGCGTGAATGCACCAGCGAAAAAGAGGAGCAGCAGGGCGCTTTGCAGCAATCGCGATTGCAGGGAAAGATTTATCATGGCCTTCAATCCAAGTAAATTTCAGATTCGACGCGAAACAAAAATCATTGCCACCGGATCAATGTCGCTCCCCAAGTCAGCCCGGCGCCGAATGCGACGAGGACGACGAGGTCTCCTGACTCGATTCTTCCTTCCCGAAAGGCTTCATCGAGAACAATCGGAATCGATGCCGCGGAGGTATTGCCGAGCCGGTCGATATTGAGCGCAAACCGGTCGAGCGGGAGTTTCATCCGCGTGGCGAGCATTTCAAGAATCCGTATGTTCGCCTGATGTGGAACGAAAAGCGAAACGTCGTCCGGAGCCAGTCCTTGTTTTTCGAGGATTTCAAGGATCGCTTTCTCCATGACGCGAACGGCGATTTTAAAAACCTCCCTGCCGTTCATTTTAAGGAAATGCTGACGGGCCCGGACCGAATCTTCCGTAGCCGGTAAAGCAGCTCCGCCTCCCGGCATGTGGAGAATATCGCCGCCATTTCCATCGGAACCGAGGATCGAGTCGATCATGCCAATCCCCGGTTCATCTGAACGGCTTAGGACCACAGCTCCCGCGCCATCGCCAAAAAGAACACAGGTGGAACGATCGGTCCAATCGACGATCGACGAAAGCTTTTCGGCTCCAACGACAAGTGCATGTTTGATCGTACCGGCTTGAAGCATCGCCCGTGCAATATCGATCGTATATAAAAAACCGGAGCAGGCGGCTTCGACGTCAAAGGCGGGAATTTGCCGCAATCCGAGCCGCGCCTGAAGCATGCAGGCGGTCGAAGGAAAAAGCATATCGGGCGTAATCGTGCCGACGATCAGCAGATCGATATCTTCCGGTTTCAATCCGGCGGCTGCGATCGCTTCCCGGCTGGCGACAAAACCCATATCGGCTGTTGTCTCATCCGCTGAAGCGATCCGTCGTTCGCGGATTCCGGTGCGAGTGACGATCCATTCATCGGAGGTCTCGACCATTTGACTGAGATCATCGTTGGTAAGGATGCCCGCGGGAAGATACGAGCCGGTGCCGCTGACGACGACGGACGGGCGATTGGTCATAATTCTGCAAAAATCTGGCTGATCATCGAACGTGCTGGCACATCTCGGCCAATGTGTGAACGAAGGAAGATTGATTACGTCACTGAGCGCGGCAATCAATTAAAAAATGACCCGATTACGGTTTCCAAAAAATTGATTTGTTTCTCCGCTCTCCAGCAATGAGAAATGGACTCGCGCACCGACGGATCCTTAGAAAAATAATAATCCGCCCGAACCGAATCCAGAAGGTGTTCCAGAGTTCTTCCAATCTCGCATTTCTTCAAGAAATTTCGGGTTTGTTTTCAAATCCGGCCTTTTTATTCCCCCAGAATTTCCCTTCCGCCCGGCGCAAAAGCAAAGCAATTGCCATTTCCGGTCGAAGATTCGCTTTTTCATCGGGTTTTTATCGATTTACATCCGATTGCGCAGAAGATTCAATTTCAGGAAAAGAGGAAAATATATGAAAATTCTCCGAGCTTTCGTCGTAATTCTCGTTTGTTTTCAAAGTTATTCGGTCGCTCAAATTACCCAAAACGGAGAACCGACGAAATCAACTGAATGGATCGGTCACATGGGTGCCAAGGGACCTTTTGTGCAGAATACGACAGAGGCTTTTCATGAAGGAGTGAAAAGAGGTTATTATGGTTTGGAAATCGATCTCCGCGTGAGTTCCGATGGTATTTTTTACATCTGTCACGATGATGTCTTCAAACCGTACTTGTTTACTGATCGATCTTTGCACGGAAAACGGATGGGAGGTTATTCCTGGGATCAATTAAAGGATCTTGAAATTAAAAACAGGTGGGAAAAAAGAGATTACTCTTCCACACTTGCCCGCCTGGAAGGTTATCTTCAAGTCATTCAGGATAATGATGTTTGGGCAGTTATCGAACTGAAATGGACGAACGGAATCAATAATCATGATACCGCTAACGTCGCACGATTGGTCGATCTCGTAAAATCATACGGAGTTTACGACCGAACGATCTTTTTTACCTCGATGAAACCGGTCCTAACGTATCTTTATAAAGAATATCCGGATGCAAACCTGATGTTTTTAGCTGGTTCGAAAACCATCGATCAGGAAAATATCGACTGGGCGATCAAACACAATTTTTCGATCGGGATCCCGCACACGATAATAACGGCTGATATCGTTTCCCAGTTTCACCGGGCAGGTCTCGCGGTCAATGCATACACGGTCAATTCAGAAAAAGATGCCGAGCGCTTACGGAGATTAAAGGTCGATTTCATTACGACCGATATTCTTGGCCGGTAAAAAATCGCGGTTGTCCGGTGATCAAGCCGGCACTTCCTTCGAATCGATCAGCAGATTTGCCTGCGCGATCTCGTCGAGGATATGTTCGTTGACATTGTGCGCGATCATCTCGTTCCCGATCCGGATCGCGTTCATGATGGCGATTCGATTGCTCGAACCGTGAGCTTTGAGAATGTTGCCCTTCAAACCGAGGAGCGGAGCGCCGCCGTAGCTGTCGGGATTCAGTTGCTCTTTCATTTCCTTGAAAGCTCCCATTGCGAGAAAGGCTCCCATTTTTCGAACCGGATTCCGCGTTAATTCTTCCGTGAGATAATTCTTTAAGGTGTGGAAGAGCGATTCGCAGGTTTTCAAAAGGATGTTCCCGACAAAACCGTCACAAACGACGACATCGACCCAGTTGTCGAAAACCTGAAAACCTTCGATCGGTCCCGAATAATTGATGATTCCGTCGATCCGTTTCAGTAAATCGTGCGTTTGATGGGTCAGCTCGTTTCCTTTTCCCTCTTCGGTTCCGATGGTCAATAGGCCGACTCGCGGCGATTCGACGCCGAGGGCGATTTTCGAATAATTGCTGCCGAGAATCGCGTTGTGTACGAGGTTTTCCGGGCGCGATTCGGGGTTCGCACCTGCGTCGATGAGAATAAAATGCTTCTTCTGATTTGGGATAACGGAAGCAAGTGCCGGACGGTCGACACCGGCGAGAGTTCGCAAACGGATAGTTCCGCCGGCCATCAATGCACCGGTATTGCCGCAGCTGATCAGAGCCGCTGCGTCGCCTTGTTTAACGAGATCGATGGCGCGAACGATTGAGGAATCCCGCTTTCGTTTGATCGATTGAAGCGGTTTTTCATCCATCCCGATCACCTCGGAAGCGTGGTGGATCTCGATCTCCGAATCAGTTGAAAGGGATAGCCGTTTCAGTTCTGGCTCAAGGACTGCTTCGTCGCCGACGAGGATCAGTTTTCCGAGATCCGCGATCTGCTGACGGGCCAGTTTGACAGCTTCGACGACCTCGGTAGGGCCGAGATCTCCGCCCATGGCATCAACCGCGATTGCGGTCTCCTTCTTGCGGCTTTTGTCCATTTGCATGAACGCGAAAAACCGGTTTCCAACAAATGGAACCGGTTTTTCGAATCAGGTGAAAGGACTAGATTTCGACGTCGATGATCTGACGTCCGCGATACATTCCGTTGTTCGGATTGACGCGGTGCGGGCGAAAAGTGCTGCCGTCGATCGGATCGGTGGCGACCTCAGGTGCCTTCATGCGATTGGCGGCGCGGCGTTTGGCGCTGCGGGATTTGGACTGCTTGCGTTTTGGATTTGCCATGATCTGTGTCTTTTAGCGGAGACGAACTCCGGAAAATTGCTTGGTCTGCAAAAAAGATTCTATTCGATACGCACGCTGCGTAGATTCGTCAAGAATTACTTTGGTCCTTCTTTGCCTCCGAGGGGCCGGAGAGGTGCGGATCGTGCGAAGGGTAAAATATGGATCGATTGCGTGTCGGGGGCAACTCCTGCTTTTAGGCTTAACAAAACGATCAAACTTCTTCTAGACACTTCTTTTTAGAAAAAGGAAAAAAGGTTCGCCTCGCTATAAGTGGGAGCCTTTACTTTGAAGCGATCTTACACGATTTTCCCCGCGGCCTACCATCGCAGGCGCTTGAAAAAGGAATATATGAGACCGAATTCCGCATCACTTATATCTGATCTTTCCGCGTTGACGGGACATCTGGACGAGAAGCTCGACCTGACGTTCGAGCAGGCCGAGGCCGCAGCCCGTTTGCTTGCTTCTGAAACGGTCGATCCTCTTGCCAAAGAGGCTTTTCTAAAAGCACTTGCCGCTAAAGGTGAAACGGGCACCGAGATTGCTGCCTTTGCGAAAACCTTTCGCGGCCTCTCGCGCGACCCGAAGGTGGAAAAGTGGGCAGCGCGGGCGGTCGATGTTTGCGGAACGGGTGGGGACAAGATGGGGTCTTTTAACATTTCGACGGCGGTAATGTTCATCTTGGCGGCGGGAGGGATTCCGGTTTTTAAACATGGAAACCGCTCGATCACGTCGCAGTGCGGAAGTGCCGATCTTCTGGCGGCGCTCGGAATTCCGATGGAGGCGGAAGATTCCCTTCTGCACAAATCGTTGGATGAATTGAACTTCGCCTTTTTCTTTGCTCCGCAGTTTCATCCGGCTTTTAAGACGATCATGCCGGTGCGACGGGCGCTCGCGAAACAAGGTCAGCGGAGTGTTTTCAATATTCTCGGTCCGTTGATCAATCCCGGGCGACCGGCCTTTCAATTGCTCGGAGTTTATTCGCAGGCCTGGATGGAGGTGCTCGCAACGGCACTCGATTCGATGAAGTTGCGAAACGGATACATCGTTCATTGCCGCCTGAATGAAAACTCGGGATTTGATGAGCTTTCCTGCGTCGGTGTGAATCATCTTGTCGGTTTTGGAGAAAGTCGCGATCGGAAGGAAGAATGGGAGGCGAAGCGGTTTGGATTGCCCGAAGCCGATATTTCGGAATTGGCGGGAGGAGATGCAGAGGAGAATCTCGCTCTTTTTTATCGTGTGATCGATGGGACGGCGCCGACAGGATTGATCAATTCGATTGTTTTGAATGCGGCCGTTGCATTCGCTACGATTGGTGAAACGGCTTCGGTTGAGGAGGGAATCGAGCGGGCGCGGGATTTGCTCTCCAGCGGCGAAGTCAAAAAACATGTGGCGAGAACTTCCGATTTTTACCGTTCATGACCCGCAGGTATTTCGGTACGGACGGTGTTCGGGGCCCTTATGGCGGGGAAGTGGTAAATGAGATTTTTGCCGCCCGTCTCGCCCGTGCCGCTGTGGAGTTTGGAAAGAAAAAAAATCCGGAGATGCGCCGGGTTGTTGTCGGCCGCGACACTCGGACCTCGGGTGGATCTCTTGTGACAGCGATTCTCTGCGATTTGGCCGAAACGACCGATTTGGAGATCATCGATGGAGGAATTGCGCCGACGCCAGCGATCGCTGGAGCAATGGAGGAACTTGAGGCGGGAATCGGCATCGTGGTAACCGCTTCGCACAATCCGGCCTCTGACAACGGGTTCAAGTTTTTTTTATCGCCTGGGCGGAAATTGACCGATGCAGAGGAGCTTGGGATCGAAAACCTGCTCGACCACGCCTGTTTTGCTAAGTCGAAAGGCGGTTTTATCACGGAGGTCGATGTAGCTGAGATGTATCGGAACCGGATGCGGGGACATCTTTCGCCGCGAGGTCTCGCAGGCTGGCGGATCGTTGTCGACGCGGCGAATGGAGCGACTGCCGGCACGACAGCTCAGGTTTTAAAGGCTCTTGGGGCGGAATTGGTTCTGATTGGACATGAGCCGAACGGCCGGAATATCAACGATGGTGTCGGTTCCCAGCATCCGGAAAAGTTGTCGAAAATCGTTCTGGAGAATCAGGCGCGACTTGGAATCGCTCACGATGGCGATGGCGATCGGGTGGTTTTGTGCGATGAAAAAGGAACGGTCCTCGATGGAGATGATCTTTTGGCGATCCTTGGGACTGAGGCTTTGAGGACAGGGCAGCTAAATCGAAATCGACTGGTAGCGACCGTTCAGAGCAATCGCGGACTCGATCACGCGATCGAGGCTGCTGGAGGCGAGGTGATCCGGACGGAGATCGGGGATCGTTATGTGCTCGATCGGATGATCCGTGATCGGCTCAATATCGGGGGAGAGAGTTCCGGTCACGTAGTTTTGCTTGATTTATCGCCGACCGGAGATGGACTTGCTTGTGCACTCAAAGTGCTACAGGTTATGCAGAATACCGGGAAGCCGTTATCGGTTTTAAGACAATGTTGGCATCGGCTTCCTCAATGTTGTAAAAACATCGTTGTTAACCAAAAGCCGCCATTGCAAGATTTGAAAGTTTTGTCAGAAGCGATTCACCATGTTGAAGATCGACTTGGCGCACGAGGAAGAGTTCTCGTTCGCTATTCAGGAACGGAACCGATGTTGCGTCTTCTTGTCGAGGGTGAAGACCCGGTTGAGATTGACCGATTACTCGCTCGATTGCACGCTGCGGCCGTCACTGAATTCGGGGTGAACTGAGCGTTGACCTCCAAAATTTCTTTGCGTAACCTTTCCCTTTTTTTACACAAACACGTATGTCAGAAATCCTTATCTCCGATCTTAACCCTCGCCTGCAGAAGCAGGTAGAGAACGCCCGATTCGCTATCGACCGTGACAACCTCGAGTATGCCATCGAGATTTGCATGAATGTTCTTGTTCAGGAGCCGGGCTGCTTGCCGGTTCGGAAGCTGCTGCGCGCTGCCCAAATGAAACAGTTCCGATCGAAGAATAAGTTTGTGGCGAAGGCGGTAGGGGGAATTTCGTCGGCATTGCCGTTGATGGCCGGAGGTTCGAAAGTAAAAAAAGATCCGGCAAAAGCGCTCGAAGCGGCGGAAAAGGCTCTGACAAAGGATCCGACCAACGTCGGTGCACATAAATTGATCGCACAGGCCGCAAAACAACTCGATTTCCTCAACACAGTTGTTTTCGCCTGGGAATCGATCCGGGAACAATCGCCGGAGAACGTCAAAGTTCTGCTTGCGTTGGGGAATGCCTATATCGAAGCGGAGCGCGGCGAGGATGCCGTCGCAATCGGCGATCAACTTTTAAAAATAAGTCCCGGGCTCGGGGAAGCCCAGGATCTATTGAAAGCCGGTTCTGTTTCCCAATCGCTCACAAAAGGCCGATGGGAAGAAGAAGATGCCAGCTACCGCTCGAAGCTTCGGGATGCCGATGAAGCTGTTTCGCTGGAGCAGGCAGCTCGATTGGTGACCGAAGAGGATGTGGCGGAACGTCTTTTGAAAGAAGCGTTGCAGCGTGTGGAGGAAGAGCCGCAAAATCTGAATCATTACCGCGACGTCATCGACAACTACGAGCAGTTGAAAGATTATCCAAAGGCGATCGAATGGCTGGAAAAAGCTCGGGAAATGCCTGCCGGAGCGGCTGACGCGACCTTGGTAAAGCGCCATTCCGACCTGAAGCTCAAAATGCTCGAAATCGAAATTTCCGAGCACGAAGCGAAACTTGCAGAAGATCCCGAAAACGAAGCTCTGCAAACCGAGCTGGAACAACTCAAGGAAAACCTTCGGACCGTCCGGACAGAAGAAGCTCAAAATCTCGTCGAACGTTATCCAAACGATCCTTCCTACCGTTTCGAGCTCGGAAAGCTTTTTTACGAAGCGGAAGAAATCGACAAGGCGATTCAGCAATTCCAAGTTTCCCAGCGCAGTCCAAAAGTGCGCCTGCAATCACTCACCTTCCTCGGCGCCTGCTTTAAGTCGAAGCAGCAATACGATCTCGCCATCGAGCAATACCAGACAGCGAAGGCTGAAATCAGTGGTATGAATGATCAGAAAAA
The DNA here is from genome assembly GCA_035302665.1 of Opitutales bacterium. Classification (GTDB taxonomy): domain Bacteria; phylum Verrucomicrobiota; class Verrucomicrobiia; order Opitutales; family T3Sed10-336; genus DATGSL01. Next base: position 10,363 of record DATGSL010000116.1, read on the forward strand.
GGAGATCATTTATCAGCTCGCTGAGTGTTATGAGTTGATGGGCAAACGGGAAGAAGCGATCAGCGAATACAAGCTTATTTACGCTGCCGATATCGGATATCGCGACGTTGCGGCCAAAATCGACGAATATTACGCAAAAGGTTAAGAACCATTTTCATCGGACTTCCGACTTTGCCATGGATGATTTACGAAGGGCAAAGTCGAACCGAATCGCCTTGGAAGGGCGTCGATTTCTGTTCATTAGTGGTTGAAACTTCCCGCTTAAGTCGCGGAATGAGAGATGGATGAACGCGCCCGGTTCAAAAACTGAAAGATCGGAAAAGCGGTTTCCGATCGTCGACGCCCATATCCACATGTATTCGGCGGAGGTCGTGGCAGATCCGGTCGGCTGGGCCGCGCGTTCAAACGAATTGCATTGGGCGCAGATGGTTTCGGCAACGGTCAACCGTCCGAGTCTTCAAGGTTGGGCAGACGCGCCAACTCTTTTAGCCGA
>DATGSL010000117.1:0-7908 GCA_035302665.1 Opitutales bacterium
GCAACCTCCAGTCCGAACACGAAGCCCTCCAGGAAGAGGCCACCCAGCTGGAACAGGACCTTCAGGAAGCCAACTCGAGAATAGCAAACGTCAACAGCGAGCTTGCACAAGTTCAATCAGAACTCACCGAAGCCCGACGAATCATCGATACTCGCCAACGCGAAGCCGCTCAGCTCGAAGAAGAAGCCGCCCGCATCCGCCGGGAACTCGTAGCCGAAAAACGACGGGCCGACGAACTCGCAGAATCACTCGAAAGTGACGATGCCGAAGCCCTCCGCGCAAACGTCCGCGAACTGGAACTCGCCCTTCTCCGCACCGAACAGGAACTTCAAAACATCGCCACCCAAACACCGACCCCGGAAACCGAGGATGCCGAACAGCGCATCGTTCTCCGCGGAGAAGTAACAGAAGTGAGCGACGACGGCACCTACCTCGTTATCAATATCGGAGAATCCGCAGGTGCACAAAATGGCGGAATCGTCATGCTCCGCCGCGGCCCACAATATATCGGCCGCGCACGGATCACCGAAGTTCGAAACGATGTCAGCATCGCGGAACTCATGACCGGATCCTCCAATGTTCAGGCCGGGGACTACGCAATTACATTGAATTAATTCGAATGATTCGCTTCCTTCTCCTCACAGCATTCGCCGTCGCCAGTCTCTTTTTAAGCGGCTGTGCGACACACGATCCAGCCGATTCCAACATTCCATGGAATCGACCGGCCGGTTGGGAGGACAGGCTGCCAGGTATGGATCATTTTTAATTAAATTCCCGATTTTCTTCAAAAACCCCGGCCCGAAACGCCGGGGTTTTTTGTTTCACCAGCGAAACTTCTTATCTTCCAACGATTGACCGAGACACCATCAATACCATTTCGCACGGATCGATTTCGAAACTCTCTTCTTTCGATTTCTGTCCGTCCTGCTATAGTTTCCAACTGATGACTCATCCTCTTATCCGCCTGATCCGCACTTGGCTGCTGCTCGCGCTCGGAGTCCTCGTAAGCGCCACCATCGTGCCGGGAATCTCCTACGATAGCCCTTCCTCCCTGATCGTCGTTGTCATCCTTCTCAGTTTCCTCAATGCATTTCTCAAACCGCTCCTCCTCCTTTTCACCCTCCCCTTTATTGTTCTGACAATGGGAATCGGCGTCCTCTTCATCAACGCCTTCCTCTTCTACATCGTCGGAGGAATTGTCGATGGCTTTCACGTCGCCGGCTTTGGCTCCGCCTTTCTCGGAGGACTGATCGTCAGCCTCGTCACCCTTTTCGTTAATTCATTCCTAAAAGGTCCACCCGGCGGAGGATCCTCGTCCCGCCGCCCAAATGACCGAAGAACTCAATCCGATGACGACATCATCGACATTTAACCGGGCGCTCAGCCCACTAATTAGAAAAGAAAAAGATGACTGATAACGACACCTACGATCTCGTAGTCATTGGCGGAGGTCCTGCCGGATACGCCGCCGCCATTCGAGCCGGTCAACTCGGCAAAAAAGTAGCCTGCATCGAAATGGAGCGGGCCGGAGGCACTTGCCTCAATTGGGGTTGCATCCCGAGCAAGGCCCTCCTCAAAAGCGCCGAACTCTATCAACAAATGCAAAATGCCGACGAACTCGGCCTCTCCTGCGAAAAACCGGGCTACGATTTCGAAAAGGTGATCTCCCGCTCGCGGAATGTCTCCGACAACATGGCCAAGGGTGTCGAGTTTCTCTTCCGGAAAAACAAAGTCGAATACATCGTCGGCTACGGTCAAGTCAATGTCCCGGGTATGGTCGAAGTGACCGAGGGCAAGGAGAAGGGCCGTTTCCTCAAAACTAAAAATATCCTTCTCGCAACCGGCTGCCGAGCCCGCCAGCTCCCCGATCTGGAAGTCGACGGAAAACGCGTCCTCACCTCGCGCGAAGCACTCGCTCTCAAAAAACAGCCCAAATCGGCGATCATCATCGGTGCCGGCGCTATCGGTGCCGAGTTTGCCTACTTTTACAACGCCTTCGGAACGAAAGTCACCCTCGTCGAAATGCTCCCGAATATTCTTCCGGTCGAGGACGAGGAATCTTCCAAACTCCTCGAACGGAGTTTCAAAAAACAGGGAATTAACGTAAAAGTCTCAACCAGCGCCGAAAATATCAAAGTCGGCAAAAAAGGCGTCACCTGCGACCTAGTTTCCGGCGACAAAAAAGAATCAGCCGAAGCCGAAATCCTCCTCCTCGCAATCGGCGTTGTCCCAAATCTCGAAAAATCGGTTTCGCCACGCGTGAAACTCGAACTCGATCGGGGCTACATCAAAGTCGACGATTCTTACCAAACAAATATTCCCGGCATCTACGCAGCAGGCGATATCATCGGACCGCCTTGGCTCGCACACGTCGCAACATTCGAAGCTGTCCAAGCCGTAAACGGAATGTTCGGTCACAGCAAACCGCGTCCGGTCACTCAATTCCCGAGCTGCACCTACTGCCTACCGCAAGTCGCCAGTCAGGGACTCACCGAACAGGAAGCAAAAGAAAAAGGCATCCCCTACAAGGTCGGAAAATTCCCCTTCACAGCTTCCGGAAAGGCCGTCGCCGCCAACAATTCCGAAGGATTTGTTAAAATTCTTGCAGCCGACGATGGCGAAATCCTCGGCGCCCATATCATCGGCCCGGAAGCAACCGAATTGATCGCCGAATACGGTTTAGCAATGTCACTCGAAGCGACCGTGCAGGAGATCCACGACACGATCCACGCCCACCCGACCCTCGCAGAAGCCCTCGGCGAAGCCGCCGGAGCGGTCGACGGAGCTGCGATCCATATCTAACCTCTATCGTTTAAATCTCAAAAAAGCTCCGCGAAGGTTCGGTCGTTGCAAAGCTCTGCAGTCCGCTGTTCTGCATTGCAACCGACCGCCTTCCGGAGCTTTTCCACTGAAAAAATGCGCCTTCATTTCCGTCCTTTCTTGCCCTTTTCATGGCTTTGCCTGCTTCTTTTTAGCGTGAGCCTTCTCCATGCAGAAAACAGGTTGTTGCCGATCGGGGTCGCAAAAATCGATATCACGCCCGATTATCCGGTCCGATTGAGCGGTTACGGAGTCCGGACGACCGAATACGAGGGTATCGATTTACGACTCTGGGCAAAAGCAATGGCGTTCGGTGACGAGGACTCCGGAATTTCCGTTCTCGTTACCGTCGACAACACAGGCGTTCCGGGCACAATTACCGAAGCTGTCTTCAAAACGTTGGCGGAACAGACGCCTTTAAAACGCGAAAATTTTGTCGTCGCTTCCACTCACACCCATGCAGCTCCCATGCTAAACGGCGTTCTGCCCTTTCTTTTCAGCGCCGATATTCCTCCGGAACATCAGGAACGGATCGATCGATACACGGAGGAACTCACCGAAAATCTGATTGAAGTTTCTCTCGCCGCTCTCGCCGATCGACAGCCAGCTTTCCTCGCCTGGACCGAAGGCGAGGTCCGATTTGCCAAAAACCGGCGCGAAACAGATGGTCCGGTCGATCACTCGTTACCCATTTTGACTGTCCATTCGCCGGAGGGAAAGTTACGGGGTGTTTTGGCAAACTACGCCTGTCACTGCACGACCTTACAATACAATAGGATCCATGGAGATTGGGCCGGTGTCGCTCAAAAGTTGATCGAAGAGAATCATCCCGGAAGCATTGCGATGATTTCGATCGGTGCCGGTGGCGATGCGAATCCATCTCCGCGCGGCACGCTCGACCTCGTCCAACAACATGGAAAGGAGCTCGCCGATGAGGTCGCTCGCCTCCTCCAAGAACCGCTCACTCCGATCTCGCAAATTCCGAGCGGCAGCCGGAAGTCGCTCGAACTCCCTTTCGCCTCTTTACCGACCCGCGAAGAATGGACCGCCAGAAGTCAGGAAACAGGGATCATCGGTTATCATGCCAAAAAAAACCTCGAGCGGCTCGATCGGGGAGAATCTTTGCCGGAAACGCTTTCCTATACGGTGCAGGAATGGCATTTTGGAAACGATCTCGCGATGGTTTTTTTACCGGGAGAAGTCGTCTCCGATTACGCCCTTCGTCTCAAATCTGAATTCAGCCGTCTCTGGGTCACGGCCTACGCAAACGATGTTCCGTGCTACATTCCTTCAGAGCGGGTTTTATCGAAAAGCGATGGCGCTTATCGATACGAAGGTTGGTTTTCCATGCACTTTTACGATCGCCCGACCGGTTTTGCACCCGGAATCGAAGAAAAAATTATCGGAGCCGTCCATTCAGTCGTTCCCTCAACCTATCAGGAAACCAAAATCCCAATGCTGAAAAACAGGCCGTAAAGAATCAAAAAAGCCCCCATTTTCCCTAAAAGCTGATTGTAAACTTCTCCCGATTCCGCAGTCCGGACCCGAAAAAAGATCCGAAGTGCCAAAGGCGCAAGAATCCACGGCAGCAAAACGGAAAATCCGGCCCCCCGGATCAGCAAAAGCAGCGGAACTCCGCCCGCGAGCAAAAATGCCGCGCCAAACTGAACATGCGAAAAGGGCTTTCCAAGCCGCACCACCAACGTCTTTTTCCCGGCTTTTGCATCCGTTTCGCAATCGCGCAGATTATTGATCACCAAAATATTGGTCGCCAGTGCCCCGACTGCTGTCCCACCCAACCAAACCTCGGGCGTGAAGTATCCGGCCTGAACGTAAAAAGTGAACCCGACGGCGATCAATCCGAAAAAAACGAAAACGAAAAGATCGCCGAGACTGTTGTAAGCGAGCGGAAAGGGACCGCCCGTATAAGCCAGCCCGAAAAGAATACTAAGCGCTCCGATTACTACCAACCACCAGCCACCGTAAAAAATCAGGTTGAGACCGATCAAAAACGCCAGACCAAAAACCACGCCGATCGCCCGGCGCATCGACTTGATCGAAACCAATCCGGCAGATGTGACACGCGTCGGACCGAGGCGTTCGGCCGTATCGGCTCCTTTGAGAAAATCAAAATAATCGTTCGCGTAATTCGTTCCAATCTGGATCAGAAGTGCAAAAATCAGACAAAGTGCAGCCGGAATCGCCTGCCACTCGCCGATCTGAGCGGCAAAGGCTGTTCCGACCATCACGGGAACAATCGCAGCCGCAAGCGTCCGTGGACGTGCCGCCAGCAGCCACGGATTTCCCTGGCCCTCCGTCGATCGTTCCGACTGAACCGCTTGCGCTAGACTCATTTCACATCAAATAGCCATCCCAACAGCAACCGTTGCATTGGTAAATTCGTCGATGAGAATCATAGAACCGGTGTAGCGATTCCGTCCATAAGGATCGACGAAAAGTGGCTGCGACGTCCGCACAACGACCCGTCCAACATCATTGAGGCCAAGCTCCAGATCATCTTCGATCTTATGAAGCGTATTGATATTCACTTTGTAACGGAGCTCTTTTACGATGCAGCGACACTCGCGAGTCGTGTGCCGAATGACATACTTTCCACCAACTTTCAGTTTCGTCTCTCCGAACCAGCAAAGCATCAGCTCGTGATCCTGATCGACGCGCGGCGGATTGTTCGGCTTTACGATCATGTCGCCCCGGCTGATGTCGATTTCATCATTCAAGGTAAACGTCACCGACATCGGCGAATAAGCTTCCTCGATATCGCCGTTAAAACCGTGAATCCCTTTGATCGTCGATGTGAATCCGGAGGGCAAAATAAGAACTTCGTCGCCCGGCTTAAAAACACCTCCGGCGATACGTCCGGCAAATCCCCGGAAGTCGTGATGGCTGTTCGACTGCGGACGAATCACCCATTGCACGGGGAAGCGCGCATCGACGTGGTTGTGGTCGTTGCCGATATAGACATTTTCGAGGTTGAACAAAACTGTTCCGCCTTCGTACCACGGCATGTTGGTCGACGGCTCGACAACATTATCTCCATAAAGAGCGCTGATCGGAATAAATCGGACGTCCGGAATATTCAGACGGGATGCGAAACTTTTAAAATCCTCAACAATCTTGTTGAAAACCTCCTCGTCGTAATCGACCAAGTCCATTTTATTGACGCAAACAACGACGTGCCGGATGCGCAGAAGCGATGCGATAAAAGCATGTCGGCTCGTTTGTTCGACAACTCCTCTGCGCGCATCAATCAGGATAATCGCAAGATTCGCCGTCGATGCACCGGTCACCATGTTGCGCGTGTATTGGATATGTCCGGGCGTATCAGCGATGATGAATTTCCGCTTCGGCGTTGCAAAATAACGATACGCAACATCGATCGTGATTCCCTGCTCCCGTTCGGCACGCAGACCATCGGTCAGTAATGCGAGATTGACATAATCATCTCCCCGCTGATCGCTCGATCTTTCAACCGCCTCCAGCTGATCTTCGAAAATCGCCTTCGTATCGTGAAGCAAACGTCCGATCAACGTGCTTTTTCCGTCATCTACGCTTCCGGCTGTGGTAAACCGAAGCAAATCCATATCGAGATAATCGTTTTTCATAGTCGTCAGGGATCCTTGAAAGAAAGAGAAAATAAATTGGCCTTACATTTCCGAGAAAAGGCCGAAATCGTTGTGAAAATGTATCGTATAAAAAATTAACTAAAACATCGCCCGAATCGGAGCGACCCGAGGCTGGCCCTAGAAATAACCGGCGATCTTCCGGTCCTCCATCGCGGTTTCCGAACGCTTGTCATCGGTTCGCCCACCGCGCTCCGTAATACGTGCGGCGGCGACTTCGGCGATGATATCGCTCACCGTCGCCGCTTCCGAAAGGACGGCCCCGGTACAAGTCATATCTCCGACAGTCCGAAAACGAACCCGCTTGGTCTCAATGACCTCCGAATTCACCGGCTGAGTGAAATCCCCGGAGGCAAGCCAAGTGCCATTTCGTTTAAAAACTTCGCGCTCGTGAGAAAAATAGAGACTCGGAATCTCGAGATTTTCCACCTGAATGTATTGCCAAACATCCATCTCCGTCCAGTTGCTTAAGGGAAAAACCCGAAACTGCTCTCCGTACGCCTTCCGGCCATTGAAGAGGTTCCACAGTTCGGGCCGCTGGTTTTTGGGATCCCACTGTCCAAACTCGTCGCGGTGGGAGAAAAACCGCTCTTTTGCCCGAGCTTTTTCCTCATCGCGCCGCGCACCACCGATCGCCGCATCGAACTGATGTTCTTCAATCGCATCGAGCAGCGTAACCGTCTGCAAAGCATTCCGGCTCGCCGAAGGACCTTTTTCCTCGACGACCTTGCCCTGATCGATCGAATCCTGAACTTTCCGAACAATCAACTTTGCTCCGATCGACTCAACAAGCCAGTCGCGGAATTCGATCGTCTCCGGAAAGTTGTGTCCCGTATCGATATGCATCAACGGAAATGGAAGCTTGGCCGGACTGAAAGCCTTTTGCGCGAGCCGAACCATAACGATCGAGTCTTTTCCACCGGAGAAAAGCAGAACCGGCCGCTCGAACTGCGCCGCGACTTCGCGCATCACAAAGATCGCTTCCGATTCCAATTGATCGAGATGACTGAGAGTGTAGTTGCTCATAGAATAATTACCTGCTGATTTTTGGGAAAATGAAATTCATAAGTTCTTGAAGGCTCTGCTCCGGCGTCATTTGCTCCGTATCGAGCAAAAGATCGGGTCGATCCGGTTCTTCAAAATCGGAATCTTTTCCAGTGAAGTTGGCGATTTTCCCTTCTTTTGCCTTCGCATAAAGTCCTTTGGGATCGCGTTTTGCACAAGTCTCAAAGGAACACCGAACATAAATTTCGAGCAAATCATCGCCGAGAATTTTCCGGGCATTCTCCCGATGCGCGCGAAAAGGAGTGATGAATGAATTGATGACGATCAACCCCGCTTCCACCATCAGCTTGCTCACTTCCGCAATACGCCGAATATTTTCCGTCCGATCCTCATCGGAAAAACCGAGATTCCCGTTTAAACCGGTCCGAACATTGTCCCCATC
>DATGSL010000118.1:0-4382 GCA_035302665.1 Opitutales bacterium
GTTTTCTTGGTTTGTTGCGAAAAACTTTGGGGGAGTCGTTGCCGTTTGTCGCTTTCCTTGCCGAATTTGAAGAAGGAGAGCTTCAGCCGGTCGAGCGCGGCCAATGGGAAATCTGGGATCGGGGGATTCGTTCGCTGAGAGATCCGTTTCTTTTATTAAACGAAAGGGAGGTTCGGGAATGACTCAGGAGCCGCCTGTTTTGGTGATCGTCGGCCGCGTGAATCGAGGGAAATCGAGTATTCTTTCGACACTCGCCGAGGATGATTCGGTGGTCGTTTCACCGGAGCCGGGAGCGACGACCGAAGTTCATCGTTTTCCGTTACGGGTCGATGGGGAAACCCTTTTTCAAATGGTTGATACGCCCGGATTTGAAGATGCTGCCTGCGCCTTGCGCTTTTTGCAGGAAAGGGATGAAACCACGACGAACCGCCGGGAGGTGGTTGAAACGTTCGTGCGGCATTTTGAGGGTGGCGAAGCGTTTGCTCAGGAATGCAAACTTCTGCGTCCGATTCTTGATGGCGGTGCGATTTTATATGTGGTCGATGGCTCGCATCCTTACCGACGAGCCTACGAGGCTGAGATGGAAATTCTCCGCTGGACCGGTCAGCCGCGGATCGCATTGATCAACCGGACCGGAGAGCGCGATTATGCGGAAGAATGGCGGGCGGCTCTCGGGCAATATTTTAGTATTGTGCGAACCTTTGATGCGCATCATGCCGGTTTCCGCGAACGACTCGGTCTTTTTGAGGGATTGCGCGAACTCGATGAGCGTTGGCGTCCGGCCTTTGACCGGGCGATTGAAGCGTTGAACCAGGATTGGGCGCGACGGAGGCGGGAAGCGGCGCAGGCGATTTCTGCAATGATCATCAACGCGCTCCTCCATACGCGGCATCTTGTCGTTGAAGAAGGGGAGGTGGTTGCCTCGCGGAAAAAAGAGATTGAAGAGGCTTTTCACGACGATTTGCGAAAATTGGAGGAGGAAAATCGGCGGGAAATCGAGCGGCTTTATCTTCACCGGGCTTTGGTTCGGCGTGAATCGTCGCTTTCGCGTCCGGTGCTCGATGAGGACCTTTTTTCGAAACAAACCTGGAAGATGCTCGGGTTATCTCTTCAGCAGCTAATTGGGATCGGCGTAGTCGCTGGGGCAGGAACCGGCTTGGTTGTCGAGGGAGCGGGAACCGGCGTTTTTCTTCCGGGTGCGGCGACGTTAACAGGTGCTTTGGTTGGCGGCGCGGCGGCTTTATATTTTGGCGCTTCCCGTTTTGAGAGAGCAGGGGACTTTCTCCGCTACATCAAAGGAGGAAGAGAGCTGGTTGTCGGGCCGCATCAAAACCCAAACTTTGCCTGGATCCTCTTGGATCGCGCCCTTCTTCATTATGTCACCGTTCGTGACCGGGCCCATGGCAAGCGGGATCCACTTGAGTTATCCTTTGGGGATAAAGGCGATCAAAAGCGTGGTTTTGCGACGCAGTTGCCTGATGATAAAAAGCGTGCGATCGCAGCGGTTTTCAGCGCCCTCAGAAAAAGGCGCGGTGGGAAGCAACGTTACGAACTTCGGCAGAAACTCGCCAAGGAGATCGAGCCTCTCCTTGAAAACCTAGGGTTGGAGAAACCGGATCGGTAGAAATTTCGACCGGAAATTCGTTCTTGGTCGGCTTTATTCGGGAAAAATCGATATTTTTGTAAAATCTGCTCGCATTTCTTCAATTTTCGTATCTTTGTTTGGGATTCAGATTTGAGTGAGGAGTGAGAAGAATGCAGCCATATCTGCATTAAATCAGGAGCCACACTCGGTTAGGTAAGGTCGGAGCCGTCGATTTTGCCCATGCTTTGTCTTTATTTGCCAAAAAAGCAAAAAAGGTCTTGCGGGCGAGCGGATTCGGCCTAATCTCCTCTCTTTTCACCAGTCAAACGAACGCAATTTTTACATGCCCACGATCAATCAATTAGTCAGAAGAGGCCGCAAGCAGGTCCGGTCGACGACGAAATCTCCGGCACTGGACGGGAATCCGTTCCGCCGTGGAGTCTGTATACAGGTCATGACCCGTACGCCAAAGAAGCCGAACTCGGCGATTCGGAAAGTAGCGCGGGTCCGCCTGACTAACGGGAAAGAGGTCGTTTGTTATATTCCGGACGAGGGCCACAATCTGCAGGAACACAACATTGTGCTGGTCCGTGGTGGACGGGTGAAGGACTTGCCCGGCGTTCGTTATCATATTGTTCGCGGTGCGCTCGATACGCAAGGTGTGGAGAAGCGTCGCAGAAGCCGTTCGAAATACGGGGTCAAGAAACCCAAAGAAAAGAAATAATTTGCCGTATGTCACGTCGTAGAAGAGCCGAAAAACGGATTCCAACGCCCGATCCGCGCTACAATAGCACGTTGATGTCCCATCTGGTGAACATCGTGATGGTCGAGGGAAAGAAGTCACTTGCGCAGAACATCGTCTATGGCGCGTTCGAACGCGTTAGCGAGAAGATCGGTAAGGGCGATCCTGTCGAATTGTTGACAGGTGCATTGGATAACGTCCGCCCGCGGATTGAGGTCAAAAGCCGCCGCGTCGGTGGGGCGACTTATCAGGTGCCGGTGGAAATTTCGTTTGAGCGTCAGCAAAGCCTGGCGTTTCGTTGGCTCGTTGCTGCTGCCCGTCAGCGCCGCAGCATGCCGATGCGTGAGGCACTCGCCTTTGAAATCATTGATGCTTATAATAACGTCGGGAGTGTTGTGAAGAAAAAAGACGACACGCACCGCATGGCGCAGGCCAACCGTGCTTTCGCCCATTTACGCTGGTAATCACATGTCACTTGTAGACAAAAATAAACTTTCTCCCGCGAATTCCAAGGATCGTGAGTATCCGATGGAGTTTACGCGCAATATCGGTATTGCGGCACACATCGATGCGGGCAAAACGACTACCACCGAGCGGATCCTCTATTACACCGGAGTGGTTCATAAAGTTGGCGAAACACACCAAGGGGATGCTGTCACCGACTGGATGGATCAAGAGCGGGAGCGAGGCATCACGATCACCTCGGCTGCGATTTCGTGTAATTGGACCAATGCGACCGGTCCCTATGCCGATATTGGTCATCGCATCAACATCATTGATACGCCCGGTCACGTTGATTTCACTGCCGAGGTCGAGCGTTCGCTTCGTGTTCTAGACGGAGCGGTTGCTGTTTTCTGTGCTGTTGCCGGAGTTCAGCCGCAATCCGAAACCGTCTGGCGTCAGGCCGATAAATACAATGTGCCGCGGATCGCTTTCATCAACAAGATGGACCGCACCGGCGCTGATTTTCTAGCTGCCGTCCAGGATCTTCGGGAGAAACTCGGTGCCAATGCCCATCCGCTCTACCTGCCGATCGGAGCTGAAGAGAATTTTTCCGGTCTGGTCGATTTGGTAACGATGCAGGCTTATATTTACGACGAGTCCGATCCATTTGGCGTCAAATATGATATCGTCGAAATCCCGGCCGATATGAAGGAGGAGGCTGAGGCCGCCCGCGAAGCGTTGATCGAAGCGGTATCTGACTTCGACGATGCGATTGCCGAGAAATACCTCGAAGGTGAGGCAATCACCGAGGACGAACTGAAGCTGGCGATTCGGAAAGCAACCGTTTCTCTCGAGTTTGTCGGTGCGATTCCCGGTTCCGCTTTTAAGAACAAAGGTGTTCAGCGTTTGCTCGATTCGGTTGTCAATTATCTTCCGTCGCCGCTCGATGTTCCTGCGATCAAGGGAGTTGATAGCAACGACGAGGAAGTCTTTATTAAACCCGACGATAACGGGAAGCCTGCAGCGCTCGCCTTTAAGCTTTGGAGCGACCCTTATGTCGGAAAGCTCGTTTTTGTCCGCGTCTATGCCGGTAAGATTTCCAAAGGGGATACTTTAGTAAATCCACGGACCGGTCGTGTGGAGAGAATCAGTCGTCTCATGGTCATGAAGGCCGATGCGCGCGACGACATCGATCAGGTTTTCTCGGGCGATATCTGTGCGGTCATCGGTACCCGGGAGATCGTCACAGGAGATACACTCGCGCACGCCGATCTCGACCTGCGCCTTGAGCCGCCGACTTTCCCAGAGCCGGTTATCTCGATGTCCATTGAGCCAAAAACCAAGGCCGACCAGGAAAAAATGTCGACCGGACTCGGACGTCTCGCTGAGGAGGATCCGACCTTCCAGGTGACGACGAATGCGGAAACAGGGCAAACCTTGATCGCCGGAATGGGAGAGCTTCACCTCGATATTATTCGGGATCGTCTTTTCCGTGAGTTCAAAGTCGACGCAGACGCCGGTAAACCGCAGATTGCTTATCGCGAAACGATTACGAAAAATGCGGATGGCGAAGGAAAGTTTGTCCGTCAATCGGGAGGTAAGGGCCAATAC
>DATGSL010000119.1:0-6439 GCA_035302665.1 Opitutales bacterium
CTCGTCATCGAAATGGTCGACGCCGAAACAACCCAGGAAATCACCGCCCGCACCAAAATCCCCGTGATCGGAATCGGGGCCGGACCTCACTGCGACGGACAGATTTTGGTCGCACAAGATGTTCTCGGTCTGACCCAAGGAAAAATTCCATCGTTCGCCAAACAATACGCCGATCTCGGCCAACAAATGGAGGAAGCCTTTCGAGCCTTCGCTGAAGACATTCGCGACAGAAAATTTCCATCATGAACGTCTCCATTCTCGGAGCCGGTGCTTGGGGCACTGCGCTCGCTTTTCACTTAAATAAACTCGGGCACACGGTCACCCTTGTTCCACGGCGTTTCGAACAAGCCATCACAATGGCCTCCGAACGACACAACCGCGACTACCTTCCGGAAATCGTATTGCCGCACGACCTGCAAATCGCCCACGAACTGCGTCCGACCTTGATGGAGACCGAAGCCCTTTTCATCGCTTCCCCGACCCGGGGCGTCCGGGAGTGGGCCGAACAGGTCAAAGAAAATCTCAGCGAGCCGAACAACATCCGGCACTATGTTTCCCTCACAAAAGGCCTCGATCCGGACAACTTTTTGCGCCCGACGGAAATCTGGCGGAAAGTTCTTCCCGATGCCCAGGTTTCGGTTCTTACCGGTCCGACCAATGCACTCGAAGTTGCCGAAGGAAAGCCGACCGCAATGGTCCTCGCCGGAGAAGGACCCCTCGAAGAACTCCAGGAAGCGATTTCCAGCGAAAGTCTCCGCGTCTATCTCAGCAACGATCCGATCGGCGCCGAACTCGCCGGAGCTTTGAAAAATATTTATGCAATCGCAGCCGGTTGTTCCGACGGACTTCGCCTCGGCGACAATGCGAAAGCCGCGCTCCTCACGCGTGCCCTCGCCGAAATGATCCGCATCGGACAAAGCCTTGGCGCAGAAGCTGAAACGTTTTACGGATTGAGCGGTTTCGGCGACCTCGTCGCCACCTCCCACGGTCCATGGAGCCGCAACCGAACATTCGGTCAAAAAATCGGCGAAGGAACCTCAGTCGAAGAACTTTTGCAAAACCGAAAAACTGTCGTCGAAGGCTACTCGGCCACCGGCGCTTTTTATGGACTTTGCCAAAAGAAACAAATCGATGCGCCGATCCTTGCCGAAGTTTACGAGATTCTTTTCAAAAATAAAAACCCGCGCAAGGCACTGCACGACCTGATGGTGCGAAAACTGACGAGAGAAAGAGAGTGAAAAAATTGAAGATTCGCTTGCACTGAGACTGAATCTCAGTTTCAAAAGAGGTAGATGAAACGTTTCTTCACAATCACCGCACTTCTCACGACATTTTTGCTGGCGGCTTGTTCGGCTCCCGAAAACGAATTCGTCTTTGCTCTGAAGCCGGATAAAGACCCGGACCGGATGCTTGAAGAGCAGAAGTCACTCGAGAATTTTCTCTCAGAGCGGCTCGATCGCCCGGTATCCGTGATCATTCCATTATCTGGCTCGATCATTCTCGAAGGTTTTGCCAATGGCACTATTGATGCCGGATACGTCAGCGCGACCGAAATGGTTTACGCCCGCAACGAGCAAACAGCCGACCTTCTTCTCGCCGGAGAGATCAACGGAAATCCGTATTACGAAAGTTATTGGGTTTCGCTGAAGGATAAACCGTATGAATCGGTCGAAGATCTCAAAGGAAAACCGATCGCATTCTCCAGCCGGAGCAGCACTTCCGGATTCATCATTCCGTTTTGGGACATGAATAAAAAAGGTCTCGTCGACGATGACGGCAAACCGGAAGATTTTTTTGGTGAAGGAAATGTCTGGTACGGGATCGGATACGTATCGGCCGTCGAGCAGGTTTTATCAGGTGCTGCCGAAGCTGCGGCAGTCAGCTATTACGTCATTGATGAGGACCGCCACCTGACAGAAGAGCAACGTGCCAAACTGAAAATGGTCACCTCACAAGGTCCCGTTCCGACACATGTCATCGCAGCCAGCCGACAGCTCGGCGAAGAGGGCCAGGCAAAGCTTCGGGAAGCACTTTTGGAATTTAACAACGAAGAGCATAAGGAATTGCGCGACAAGCTTTTCACTTCCAGATTGATCGAAGTCGATCCGCAGGACCATTTGCAAAGCATTGCCGAAGCGATCGAATTTGCGAAAAACGTCACGCGCTAAGCACGCCTTTTGACTTTGCGAACACGATGATACAAGCCATACATCAGATGGAGCCTCCATCGCCGGATATCGAAAAGAACGAGTTTGATCAGACGGAGAAAGCTCCGCACCTTCGTCTCGAAAACTTCGGCCTGAAGCGCGGAGACCGTTGGCTGATCCGGAATCTTAATTTCGAGATTCCGCGCGGAAAATTCGTCGCGATCGTCGGACCCTCCGGTGTCGGGAAAACGAGCTTTCTCTCCGCCTTAGCCGGAATGATTCCCTCGTCCGAAGGCTCGATCCACTACCGATGTCTGCAAAACTGCGCCCACTGTCCTTACGATTTTCAAAAGAAGATCGGAATCATTTTTCAGAACCTGATGTTGACGCCGAACAACTCGGTTCTCTCCAATGTTCTCTGCGGACGCCTCGGCCGTTATCCGTGGTGGAAAACAGCTTTTCGTTTTCCCTCGAAAGATAGGCAGGAAGCTTCGCACATTCTCTGCGACCTCGGTCTCGGCCGCTGCCTCCGGCGTTGGGTAGCCGAAGTTTCGGGAGGCGAACAACAAAGAACCGCAATTGCCCGCGCCCTTTTTCAACAACCGGAAATTTTTCTGGCGGATGAACCGGTTGCAAATCTCGACGTTTATTTAACCGGCCGCGTTCTCGGAATGCTTCGCCAGGAAGCCTCGGTGAATCATCGCACCGTTTTATGCGTCCTGCACAATCCGGAACATGTCGAGCGTTTTGCCGATGTCGTTTTGAGCTTCGATTCGATGGATCCTGAAGGCTGGCGAATCCGCGACGTCAGATGAATCCGAAGCCCGAAGCCGGAGAAACCCGGCCGCCGAAACAACGGCAACAACCACCTTTCCCGGAACCAGCTCCCGAACTAAAGTGGTATGAGCGCCTGAACGCACTCAATATCACGATGATACTTTTCTTGCTGGCCACCGTGATCTCCACGCCCGTCCTTCAAGGCTCCGGACGAAATCTTCAATACTTTGAAAATTTCGCCCGCTTTCTGAGCGCGTTTTTCCCGCCCGATTTTTCCGTCCTTCCCGAAGCAATACGCGCGCTCCGCGAGTCGATCCAAATCGCGGTGATGGCGACCTTCTTCTCAATCATCATTTCATTTCCCCTGGCAGCAGCCAGTTCGCAAAATATCGCCCCCCGCTGGCTGGTCCTCTGCGCGCGAATGGTGATGAATTTTATCCGAACAATTCCAAGCCTGATCTGGGCCCTGATCGCCGTCGTCGTTGTCGGAGCCAATCCACTCGCAGGCGTCGTCGCCCTCACAATCTACAGTATCGGTTATCTCGGAAAATTTTTTAGCGACGCCTTCGAATCCCTCGACACCGACATCGCAAAAGGCCTCCGAGCGATCGGCGCAGATCCGGTTCAGGCTTTCCAACACGGGATGTGGCCACACGCAAAACCACTTGTCTGTAGCTACGCACTTTGGATGCTCGAATACAATATCCGCGCGGCATCGATCATCGGCTATGTCGGCGCGGGCGGAGTCGGCCTCCTCCTCCATTCCTATCAGGAATTCCGTATGTACGACAAATTCGCAACCGTTCTCCTGCTCATCCTAGTCGTGGTCACCACACTCGATTTCGCCGGCGAATGGGTGCGCCGACAGGTAACAAAACGAATCAACAACAAAGCCCTTGCGTCACGATAATCGATCACCTCAAAAGACAGCCGATCCTTTTACCGGATGACCCCGCTCGTTTGACAGCAAGGCGGTTCTTCCAAACTCTACACTATTCATGACTCCCGTTTTATACGAATCTCATATGCATACCCCCCTCTGCAATCACGCCGAGGGCGAACCGGAAGAGTATGCCGCAGTAGCGGAAGAGCGCGGACTGAAGGGAATCATTGTCACCTGCCACAACCCGATCCCCGGCGGCTGGGCTTCCGATGTCCGAATGGCGCCCGACGAACTCGACCATTACGTACAAATGGTCGATCGCGCACGCCAGGCGATGGAAGGCCGGGTCGATGTCCGCCTCGGCATGGAAAGCGATTACGTTCCCGGCATGGAACGCTGGCTCACAAAGCTTCACGAGAGCCACGAATTCAACCACATTCTCGGCTCCGTACACCCCCAGGTTCCTCATTATTTCGAGCGCTACTTCAGAGGCGACTGGTTTCAATATCAGCAGCTCTATTTCGAACATATTGCCAGAGCCGCCGAAAGCGGGTTGTTCGATACGATGGCACATCCCGACCTGATCAAAAACCTCGCTCCCCACGAGTGGATCCTCGAACGGATTTGGCCTTACATTTTGCGCACGCTCGATCGGGTCGCTGAAACCGGCGTTGCAATGGAACTCAATACATCGGGCTTAAACAAAACCGTTCCCGAAATGAACCCAGGCCCCGAAATCCTTCAGGAAATGGCGAAACGTAACATCCCGGTCGTGATCGGAGCCGATGCACACGTACCGGAACGTGTGGCCGATCAATTTGAAGAGGCGATGAATCACCTCAAAGAAGCCGGTTACAACTCGATCAATATTTTTCTCAATCGGGAAAGACACGAAATCGAAATCGGCACTGCCCTTGAGAGTTTAAAAAAGTCCAAGAGCTTCTAGTCGACTCTCGCCTTTTGGGCGAAATATCGATTTACTGAGAACATGAACGTGCAGCTTTCCTTTAACGTCGTGTTCGTCATCTACTCCACCCTAGCCGGCATCATCGGCGCATTGGGCATGATTTTCGTCATCAACCTCTTTAGCCGATTCGCCTGGACCCGCGTCAATATCATCAAGGCATTAGGCAGCCTTTTTGGCCGCCCCCCGAAACAATCCCTTACGCTCGGAATTATCTTTCACCTCATCGCAGGTATTATCTTCGCGATGTTTTATTCAACCATCCTTCTGATAACCGACGTTCAACATCCAGCAATCACCATCATCGTAACAACGATCCTCGGTTTTCTTCACGGTATCGTCGCGAGCCTGATCTTTGTTGTCGGCGCCGTCCTCTCCGATCCCGAGGGAGAAATCAGAAAAGTTCAATTTTCCGGAGGTCCCGTTTACTTTTTTGCCCACATCATTTATGGATTCCTGGTCGGTGTGGTGCTCGCAATCTCCCCCCTCCTCCGCGGTGGCTAATACAAACCACTCACCGAAAATCGTTCTCCTAACCGGTGTCTCCGGCTCAGGCAAATCGACGATCGGAAAACTGCTTTCTGCCAAACTTAAGTGGCCTTTTTACGACGGAGACGATTTTCACCCTCCATCAAACATCAAAAAGATGGCAACCGGTATTCCCCTGACCGATGAAGATCGCTGGCCATGGCTAAAAAACCTGAAACAGAAGATCGCTGAAGAAGTCGCCGCAAATCAAAACGCGATCTTCGCCTGCTCCGCCCTCCGCCAAATTTATCGCGATTTCCTCACTTCAGATCTTCCACAGGTAAAAATCATTTACCTTTCCGGCACTCCGGAAACCCTCACCGAACGCCTTCGAAAACGCCGAAACCACTTCATGCGAACAGAAATGCTCGCCAGCCAGCTCGTGACACTCGAAGAACCGAACGATGCCCTGACGATCGACATCGCCCAAAGTCCCGAATCAATCGTCACCGAAATCTGCAGGGAACTCATCGAACCCTCCACATAAATCCAAAATCAATCTGGCTTTCAGCTCTCGCCGAATCGGTTTTCTTTATCCGTGCCCCGAAAAATACATCCAACCCGCCGGATCAATTTACCATGAGGGAGACAAATCGCCGCCGAATCCTCGGATAATAAAACCCGAGCGTGATCGCCCGCATCACGACATAAGCGATAAAACAGAACCAGAGCGCATGATTTCCATAAACAGGAGTAAGCCAAGCGCTGCTGAGCACAAAGAAAAGAACCGAGAAAATCGACGCATTGCGCAATTCTGCCGAATGAGTCGTTCCAATATAAATACCGTCGAATTGAAAAGCCGCAAAAGAGAGAGCTACGTAGATCGCTGCATACGGCAAGAATGTCGCCGTCATCGCCCGCACCGCTTCAAGATTCGTCAGTCCCGCAATTAGAAAATCCCCGAGCCCAAGCAGGATCAAGGCCAGCCCCATCGCGGTCCCAGCAGCAAGAATCGTTGTCCGTTTGACCGCACGATCGAAATAGGCGAGATCGCGCCGTCCTTTTGCCATTCCGACCAGATTTTCAGCCGACAACGCAAATCCATCCAGAAAAAAGGCACAGAACGAAATCAATGCCAACAATACATGATTCGAGGCCAAAGTTGTCGGGCCGAGTTGCGTTCCCAATCTCGTTAGCCAA
>DATGSL010000120.1:0-10413 GCA_035302665.1 Opitutales bacterium
CCGACATCATTTCCTTCAAAAGGAAGAAAAGTATCGCACGGTTCCAGGCCGATCTCTTTTGCGAGTAGGACGTTGTTACCGATCTCCGGATGCAGATCGAGCGGGAGATGGGAGCCATAGACAGCACAATCGGCGTTAAGAAGAGTTTTGACTTTCTCGTAGGCTGCTCCGGCGATCGGTGCGAGCGGTTCCCAGAACATTCCGTGGTGAACAATGAGAAAATCGATACCTTTTTCCGCGGCTTTTTCAAAAGGGATTAAACCGGCATCGACCGCAGCGCCGATTCGCCGGACATTGCCGCTGTTGGAAAATTGAAGGCCGTTGTAGGAGCCGGGAAAATCGGCGATTTCGGAACGTCGCGTGCGTTCGTCGCAAAAGGAAACGATATCGGAAAGTTTTGCCATCATTCGGAAACTACGAGGGCTTCTTATCTAGTGCAACCCGGTTCGGACTCGTCGGCATCGTAATGCAGCCAACTGGAGCGGCTTTCGTTGCGAAGCGGATCTTCTCGACCAACGGTTACCGATGAATCATATTGATCCCTTTTTTCGCGCAGCGGCGACTGGATGAAGGGTTTTTACGAAATGTCGGCGATCCGATTTTCGTTTGGTACAAGGCCAAAAATAATGGGTCGGTTCGCTGTGCGCGCACTTGTTGTAGGCAAACGTATAGCAGTGAGTTTAAATGAGGAGATAATGAACTTTAGGAGCCGGGGCGAAATCGTCCGGGTGGTTGTCTTTGGCTGCCTTTTTATCGCTGCTATCGTTCTTCCGATGTCGCCGGGATTCGGGCTGTTGCTGGGAATCGGTTTTTCGATAATGGTCGGAAATCCATTTCCTGAAAGGTCGTCGGTTTGGGCTCAACGCATTCTTGGCTGGTCGGTTGTCGGACTCGGAGCGGGGATTCAGATCGGGGTGATTTTAAAGCTCGGAATGCAGAGCGCTGGGCTGACGATTTTAAGTGTCGGTCTTACATTGGCGATTGGGATATGGATCGGCCGGATCAGCTCCCTTTCGAAAGAAATCTCCGTTCTTCTCGCGGCCGGGACTGCGATTTGTGGAGCAAGTGCGATTGCGGCCCTTGGCGCTGTCATGAAGCCGAAACGGGAAGATTTATCTGCGGCCATGGCAGCCATTTTTCTTCTGAATGCGGTCGCGCTTTTCATCTTTCCGGCAATCGGTCAATTTCTGCAGTTTGATCAACAGCAGTTCGGCCTGTGGGCGGCGCTAGCGATTCACGACACCAGTTCCGTTGTTGGGGCTGGGATGGAATATGGAGAGGAGGCTCTCGAAGTGGCGACGACCGTTAAGTTGATCCGCGTTTTATGGATTTTGCCTCTGACGATCGGCGTCAGTCTGGCATTTCAGAAAGAGGATGCTGCAAAGGAAAGGAAATTGCCGATCCCTTTTTTCGTTTTCGGATTTTTGGGAGTGGCTACGTTTTTCACGCTTTTTCCCGGTTTGTCGGTGGTTGCAAGCGGCGTCAAAACGGGGGCGTATAGTCTGCTTACCGGCGCTATCTTTCTAGTCGGGACCTGTCTTTCTAAAAGTGCACTGCGCGAGATCGGTTTCCGACCGTTGCTCGTCAGTTTTGGGCTGTGGGTCATCGTGGCCGTGGTGAGTGCGGTCGCATTGAAATTCGGGTGGATCGGCCTCGGATAAGGAAAAGGATTTAAAACCGATTCGAAATCGGTAAGCTCGCTTTTATGGCAGATTACGTGATCGGCGATGTGCATGGATGTTTCGATACGCTGTGCCGATTGCTGGAAAAAATCGCATATTCGCCGGAGCGGGACCGGATTTTTATGACCGGGGATCTGGTGAATAGCGGCCCGCAACCGGCGGAGGTGGTTCGGTGGGCGAAAGAAGAGGGAGCCTCGGTAGTTCTCGGAAACCATGACCTGCATTTGCTCGCTGTCGCGGCTGGAGTTCGTGCACCGCGAAAGAAAGACCGTTTTTACGATCTTCTCGATGCACCTGATAGCGCGGAACTTCTCGAATGGCTGCGGACGCGACCGCTCGTTATTCGCGAAAAAGATTTTCTATTGGTTCATGCGGGCGTTTTGCCGGAGTGGGATCTTGAAACGATTGAACGGCTTGCAGAAGAGGTTCAACACGAGTTGCGCGGGCCGAGGAGCGCTGAGTTTTTGCGTGAGATGTACGGTGATGAACCGCGGCGCTGGAGAGAGGATCTCACGGGAATCGACCGACTGCGGATCACGGTCAATGCGATGACGCGGCTCCGAATGTTGAAAGACGGAAACGAGATTGATTTCGAGCACAAGAAGCCGCCGAAACCGGCATCGAAGGATTTGCAGCCGTGGTTTGAAGTTCCGAGCCGCCGATCGCGGGACACATTGATTTTCTTCGGCCATTGGGCTGCTCTTGGTTTTTACGAAGGAAACGGCGTTATTGGGCTCGATTCGGGCTGCATCTGGGGGCGGCAATTAACGGCCTGGCGCGTCGACGATGGTCAGATTTTTCAGGTGCCGTCGGAGATGCAGTAGGCAGTTATTTGCAGACGCGGTTTTTCGGCTGTTCTGTTAAGTTTGTGGCTTCTGCCAATCATGAGATTGGCGTTCCCGGGAGCGCCGATCTCCCGATCGGCCTAAAGCTTTAAACAAACGACTAGTTTGCTCGCCTCAGAAGTTCAATCCGCCGGGGAGATTGGTCATTTTACCGCCTCCGCCCATGCGACCTTGAAGTGCGCGCAACATTTTCTTTCCTTTGCCGCCGCGCATCGCCCGCATCATTTTGCGCATTTGACCGAATTGCTTCATCAATTGGTTGACGTCGCTCACTCGTGTTCCGGATCCGTTGGCGATACGGGGTCGGCGGCTGCCGTTCATGATTTGCGGATTCCGAAGTTCCTGTTTCGTCATCGATTGGAGAATCGCTTCGGTGCGTGCGAGCTGATTTTCCTCTTTGTCGCCGATTTTCACGCCGCTCATTCCAGGAAGCATCCCGACGATCGATTCCATCGATCCGAGTTTCTTCATCGCCTGGAGCTGGGATAGGAAGTCTTCGAGGTTAAAGTCAGCTTTGCGCATTTTTTCAGCCATGCGCTCGGCTTCATCCTGATCGATGGTTTCCTGGGCCCGTTCGACGAGCGAAACGACGTCACCCATCCCGAGAATCCGCGAGGCCATCCGGTCGGGGTGGAAAACTTCAAAATCGGATGTCTTTTCGCCGGTTCCTGCGAATTTAATCGGGCAGCCGGTGACGCTTTTCATCGAAAGCGCCGCACCGCCGCGTGCGTCGCCGTCGAGTTTTGTCATGACAATACCGGTTACGTCGACAGCTTCGTTGAAATGACGGGCGACATTGACCGCTTCTTGTCCAAGTGCGGCGTCGGCGACGAGGAGAACTTCGTCGGGTTGAAAACGTTTCCGAAGTTCCTTGATCTCTTCGATCAGGTCGTCGTCGATCTGGAGGCGACCGGCGGTGTCAAAAATGATCGCATCGTTTTCGTGCTCTTTTGCGAACTGGATCGCCCGTTCGCCGAGACCTGGAACATCTTTTGATTCCCGGTCGGAGAAGA
The DNA here is from genome assembly GCA_035302665.1 of Opitutales bacterium. Classification (GTDB taxonomy): domain Bacteria; phylum Verrucomicrobiota; class Verrucomicrobiia; order Opitutales; family T3Sed10-336; genus DATGSL01. Next base: position 3,541 of record DATGSL010000120.1, read on the forward strand.
AGCCGACATCCTCCTGTTTTGCGAGCTGTTCGAGCTGGTCGATCGCAGCGGGACGGTAGACGTCTCCGGCGACGAGGAGCGGGCGGTAGTTTTTTCTCGTTTTGAGCAGACGGGCCAATTTGGCGGCGGAAGTCGTTTTACCCGAACCGTGCAGACCGACCAGCATGATCCGGAGAGGGCGTTTGGAGGGAAGTTCGGAGGAGCCTTCGCCGAGCAGGGCGACCATTTCCTCGTGGATGATTTTAATGACCTGCTGACTCGGGGAAACGTCCTTGAGAACTTCGCGGCCTTCGCATTCGGTTTTGACCCGTTCGATAAATTCGCGGGCAACCTTGAAGTGAACATCTGCAGAGAGCAGGGCGTTTCGCACCTCCTTGAGGGCCTCGGCCATATTCTCTTCGGAAAGGCGTCCGACACCGCGGAGATTGCGCAGGGCACCGCTTAGTTTCTCGGTAAGATTTTCAAACATCGTGCAAAATGATCAGGGAAGCTGCGGAAAAAGCAAAACTTCCGGGAGGAAAGGTTGAAAAGAGAGGAATCGTTGAAATTGGAAAATGAAAGAGGGAACTCAGTCGCCGAGACCGAGTTCTTTTTTGATATCGGGGCGTTTGTTGACGGCGGCTTTGAATTCGCCGACATCGAAATCGGCCACGACGAAATCGCCGTACTCGAAGGTCGGAGTGAGAGTTTGACCGCTGATCTCGTGCATTCTTTGTCGTGCTTCAACATCTTGCAAAACATTGCGCACATCGAGAGCGACGTTTTCCTTTTTAAAGTAGGAAAGCGCTTCGGTACACCACGGGCAGCCCGTTTTTATGTAGAGTATCGGCCTTGATTTCATAGCGGGAGGTTAAATGATCTACGGTCTGCGCGCAAGTCGTCGAATCTCGCGATCAACGATTGTGCGTCGGCGACCATAAAAAGAGCATGGAAATTCACATCAAAGGTGCACGGGAGCACAATCTCAAAAATCTCGATTTGCGCATTCCGCGCGAAAAACTGGTCGTGATTACCGGCGTCAGTGGCTCGGGAAAATCGTCTTTGGCTTTCGACACGATTTATGCGGAAGGTTATCGGAAGTATATCGAAAGCCTTTCGACTCGCGCCCGTCAGGCGCTCGAGCAGCTGAAGCGGCCGGAGGTCGATTTCATTCATGGACTTTCGCCGGTCGTGGCGATTGAACAGCGGACCGGTGGCAGTTCTCCGCGAAGCACCATCGCGACGGTGACTGAGATCGCCGATTATGCGCGTTTGCTTTGGTCGGTTCAAGGGGAGCGATTTTGTCCGAAAGATGGCGGAAAAATCGAGAAACGTTCGCTCGACGACAATGTGAATCGGATCTTTGAGGAACCGGAGGGAAGTCGGCTGATTTTGCTCGCGCCTTTTTTGCATGCAAAAACGTCGATTTTGCGGGAGGAATTGCCGCGGCTCCGTCAGCGCGGTTTTCAGCGGATTCGGCTCGATGGAGAAATCCGTTCTCTCGATGAATATGAACTGCTGCCGACGGGCAAAAAGGAACATCAGGTCGAGATTGTGATCGATCGGATCGTTTTGGCAGAAGATCAGACGAGCCGGATCGCCGATTCGCTGGAGCTCGCTTTTCGTGAAGGAGCGAATCGCGCCATCGCTCTTTTGCAGGAAAACAGAGAAGCGCCGTGGAGGGAAATTTCGCTGAGTCAGCATCTTGCTTGCACGGTTTGCGGCGATACATTTGAGGAGCTGACGCCGCGGCATTTTTCATTCAATCACTCGGAAGGAGCCTGTCCGCGCTGCGATGGACTTGGTCGGGAAATGCTTTTTGAGGAATCGCTGGTTGTTCCCGATCCGGGGAAAACGGTTCGGCAAGGGGCGATCCGTCCGTGGCGTTACGGTGGGCGCTCGTTGATTATCCGAAATAATGCGATTCTAAAACAGCTCGCCGAACAATATCCGTTCGATCCGAATATTCCGTGGCGTGATCTCGATCCGGAAGTTCGGAAGATGCTTTTGCACGGCGCCGGCGATCGACTTTTTGAATTCAAACTCGGTCGTGGGAAAAAAGCTCCGGAGAAACGGACTTTTCCGGGTGTTTTAGCCGAACTCGATCGGGCGAAACGGGAGACGAAAAGCGATGGATTCCGCGCGCGATTGACGACCTTTCAGACGAGCCAGCTTTGCACACTTTGTCAGGGAGCGCGGCTCAATCCGGCGAGCATGAATGTTTTCATAAGTGGGAAAAGTTTGCCGGAGTTTTTTGCCATGAATCTCGGTGCGGCCGGTTCTTTTGTTGAGACGCTTGTTAAAAAAGATCAATCGGAGGTCGTGGAGGAAGTTGTGCAGGGATTGGAGGAGCGGCTGGCATTTTTGCGCGAAGTTGGTCTTTCGTATCTGACGCTTGAGCGGGAATACAATACGCTCAGTGGCGGAGAAGCGCAGCGGGTGCGTTTGGCGACGCAGGTTGGAATGGGGCTTGTCGGCGTGATTTACGTTCTCGACGAACCGAGTATTGGATTGCATCCGAGCGATAATGAACGGCTTTTGAAAACGCTCCGTTCGTTGCGGGATCGCGGAAACTCGGTTATCGTGGTCGAGCACGACGAAGATACGATGCGGATCGCCGATCAGTTGATCGAACTCGGTCCGGGCGCGGGGCCGGAAGGTGGAAAGATTCTTTTTCAGGGAACACCGGAGGAATGCGAAAAGGATCCGGCTTCGCGAACCGGACCGTATTTGGCGCACCGGTTGTCGGTTGTTGCCGAGGGGCAAAGGCTGGAGCCGAAACGGGGTTGGCTGACGGTTGAAGGAGCGTCGGAAAACAATTTGCGCGAGATTGAGGTTTCTTTTCCGGTCGGTTTGATGACCTGTGTCACCGGCGTTTCCGGATCGGGAAAAAGTAGTTTGGTGAACGATGTCCTAGCGCGCGCGGCGGCCTTTCGGTTGAACCGTGCGAAACAAATTCCCGGACGGCATCGGAAAATCACTGGCTGGGAGCATTTTTCGAGAGTGGTGGAAGTCGATCAATCGCCGATCGGTCGGAGTCCGCGGTCAAATCCGGCGACCTTTGTGAAACTTTTTGACGAACTTCGGGTGATTTTTTCGAAAACGCCACTTTCGCGGGTTCGCGGATACAAGCCCGCCCGTTTCAGTTTCAATCTTCGCGGCGGCCGTTGCGAGCGGTGTCAAGGCGACGGTGCGATCAAACTCGATATGCAGTTTTTGGCGGATACTTACACCGAATGTCCGAGCTGTCGGGGAAAACGTTACAATCGCGAAACTCTCGAAGTTTTGTTTAAAGGATACAGCATCGCCGATGTTTTGGGGATGACGGTTCGGGAGGCGATGGAGGTTTTTCGCAATGTTCCGAAGGCGATGGATAAACTCGAAACGCTCGATGCGGTCGGACTCGATTATTTGCAACTCGGACAGGGCGCTCCGACGCTTTCCGGTGGAGAGGCGCAGCGTTTGAAACTCGCGTTGGAATTGAGCAAACGCCAGACCGGGGAAACGCTTTATATTCTTGATGAACCGACGACGGGGCTTCACTGGATCGATATCCAAAAATTGATGGATCTTCTCTTCAAGCTTCGCGATGCGGGCAACACCGTTTTGATTATCGAACACAATCTCGATGTGATTCGTTTGGCCGATTGGTTGATCGATCTCGGACCGGGAGGCGGCGATGAAGGCGGGGCGCTGGTTTTTGCAGGATCGCCGGAGGATATCGTCTCGGTTGGAGAATCAAAAACCGGAAAAGCGCTGGCAAAAGGGAAAAAGATTTCCGAGTGCGCCAAAAAAAGTTGATTTTGAATGAAAACCGAGTTGGGCGGCCTTTTGTCTTGCCTCAAATTGCTTGAAACTGACAACTGGTAGGGATGGAAAAATTCGCCCTTCTTTCTGTGAGCGATAAAAGCGGCCTGGTATCTTTTGCGAAAGCTTTGGTGGAAAACCACGGTTATCGGCTTCTCTCGACAGGCGGCACCGCACGTCTTTTGGTCGAGAATGGCCTCGAAGTAACCGAAGTCAGCGAGCACACCGGCTCTCCGGAAATCATGGAAGGACGGGTGAAAACGCTCCATCCGAAGATCCATGGCGGCTTGCTTTGTCGGCGCGACCGGCCGGAACATCTCCGTCAGGCCGAGGAAAACGGAATCGCTCTGATCGATTTGGTTGTCGTCAATCTCTATCCCTTTGAAGAAACCGTTGCGAAACGGGGAGTCACTTTTGACGAAGCGATTGAAAATATCGATATCGGCGGTCCGTCGATGCTCCGAAGTGCGGCGAAAAACCACGCCAGTGTGACTGTTGTCTGCGATACCGGCGATTACGATCGGGTGCTGGCGGCGATGGAAAATGAATCGGAATTGGCTCAGCTGCGTCGCGAGCTGGCATTGAAAGTTTTTGCGCGAACGGCGAGTTACGATGCGGCGATCGCGAAATATCTGGAAAATGAAGTTCAAACGGAGCCGAATCTCGACGATCTCGCCGGATTCCCGGCCAATTTCGAACTTTCGTTACCGAAAGCGCAGGACCTTCGTTACGGCGAAAACCCTCATCAGCGGGCGGCGCTTTATGGGAATTTCAACGAGCATTTTGAGCAGCTGCAGGGCAAAGAGCTGAGTTATAACAACATCATCGATATTACGGCGGCAAATTATCTGATCGGTGAATTTGAGAAACCGACGGTCGGGATTCTGAAACATACGAATCCGTGCGGGGTTGCCAGCGCCGATACGTTGCTTCAGGCGTGGGAAGAAGCATTTGCGACCGATCGCCAGGCACCTTTTGGTGGAATTATCGTGATGAATCAGACCGTCGACGAAAGTCTTGCGGAGGCGATTGGGGAGGTTTTTTCCGAAGTGATCATTGCGCCGGGATTCACCGATGAGGCGAGAGCCATTTTTGAAAAAAAGAAAAACCTTCGTCTGATGATCGCAAAAGGCGGGATCGGCGCGGAATCGCTTCAGGAAATGCGTTCGGTCATTGGTGGAATTCTTGTTCAGGACCGCGATCAGGCGGGATTGGGAGGCGAGTTTCGAGTCGTGACGGAACGGCAGCCGACGGAGGAAGAGCGGCTTGCGATGCAATTCGGTTGGCGGGTCGTTAAGCATGTGAAGTCGAACGCAATTGTTTATGCGAAACCGGAGCGGACGATCGGCATCGGCGCCGGGCAGATGTCGCGGGTCGACAGTTCGAAAATCGCGGTTTGGAAAGCTGGCGAGGCGAAACTCGATCTGCAAGGATCGATCGTCGCTTCGGATGCATTTTTTCCTTTTGCCGACGGTTTGATTGCGGCAGCGGAGGCCGGAGCGACGGCTGCAATTCAGCCGGGCGGTTCCGTCCGGGATCAGGAAGTGATCGACGCAGCTAATGAGCGCGGCATGGCCATGGTCTTTACCGGCCGACGCCATTTTCGTCATTAGAAGAACGATTTTCCGGTAGAACCGGGTAGAAATCGGGTTGTCCGGCTAAAAGAAGGATTGAGAAAAGCGGCGTTTTGCCGCTTTCTCTTTTTAGGTCGGATGTCGGATCTGCGGCGAATGAACGGCATTCGGATATTGGAACTACATGACGGGGATTTCGTTCATTCAAGATCTGGCGATCATCATGCTCGTTGCCGGAGTTGCCGGATGGCTTTTTCAGCGGTTCGGGCTGTCGGTCATCGTCGGGTATCTGATCGCCGGGATGCTCGTTGGGCCGGCGAGCGGTCTTTTGCCGTTGATCGAGGATGTGGAAAACATTCAGACCCTTTCGCAGGTCGGTCTGATTTTTCTGATGTTTTCGATCGGATTGAACCTGAGTATTCGCCGATTGCGAAGATTGGGTGTTTCGATACTTGTCGCTGCGGGCGTCGGAGCGTTGATTATTTTCAATACGACCCGATTGATTGCGGTTCTTTTTGGGATGACGGAGGTGCAGGGACTCTTTTTTGCGGCGACGCTCATTGTGTCGAGTTCCGTGGTCATCAGCAAAATTCTCTACGATCTAGGCGTTGCTCATCGAAGGAGCGGGCAACTGGCGCTCGGCGTTACGGCTCTGGAGGACGTTCTGTCGATTTTGGTGCTTACCTTTTTGATCTCCTATGTCGGTGTTGGAGAAACCTCGTTGCCGGTTCTCGAGACTTTTGGGCTTTTCGGTGCTTTTGTGATTTTTCTGGTCATTACGGGATTGTTGCTGGTGCCGCGTTATCTGCGTTTATTGACACGAAAAGCATCGATGGAATCGCAGACCTTGTTGGTGGCTGCATTGCTTTTTTCGTTGGCGCTTTTGTCGCATCATGTCGGGTATCCGATGATGCTCGGAGCTTTCTTGCTTGGGGTAATTGTTGCTGAAACTCCCGAACGGGGGCAGGTGGAGCGAAGTTTTCTCGGATTGCGGCATCTTTTTGGGACCGTTTTCTTTGTAGCGGTCGGGATGATGATCGACATTCGCAGCCTGTTTGAGATCTGGCCGATGATTTTGCTGATTTCGGCGCTGACGATTGCCGGACGTTTTTTGATCAGCGCTTTCAGTCTGATGTTGGCTGGCAACACGACGCGCGATTCGGTCCGGGCCGGGTTGACTCTGACGCCGCTCGGAGAATTTTCGTTCGTCATTGCACAGGCCGGGATCACGGCGGCGGTTTTACCGGATGAATTTTTCCGGCTGATCGTCGGGGTTTCGGTTGTAACGATTTTGGTCTGTCCCTTTTTAATCCGTCATTCGGGAAAAATCAGCCGCTTTTTTCAGTCGGTTGAACCGAAAATGGTTACAAACGGAATCGGCGTTTATCATCGTTTTCTGACACGGGTGGGCACAATCGGAGCTGGAAGCCGGTTCTGGGTGATCAGTCGTCGACGTTTTATCCAGATCGGAATCGGGATTGCGTTTATTACGGGCCTTTTGTTGGTCGGTGAG
>DATGSL010000121.1:0-3995 GCA_035302665.1 Opitutales bacterium
TCCCTCCACCCAATCCGGCACCCGACGGCAATTTTTTATCCAACACGATCCGCAAACCACCCGAAAAAGGAAACCGCTCGCGGTAAATCTCAGCGGCCCGAACAGCCAGGTTCTCGTTCCCACCCGGTATTTCGGGATCGTCGCAAACGAGACCGATTCCCGGCTCCTCCTCCCGTTCCAACGTCAAGCGGTCGCCGATATCGAGCGCGACCATCAGCGAAACGAGATCGTGAAATCGGTCCCCCCGGCGACCGGTCACAGCCAGAAACAAATTAACTTTCGCCGGACAAAAAACTTCGATTTTTTCCATTTCCTGCAACCGATCAGATAAAAGACTGCCGCGACCACAGAAGCAATTCCTCTCTGCTCCTCCTCCCTCCTTTTGCCGACCGTCCTTGCCCGCAGTTCATCGCTTTTAACATGAAGAAAACAGATAAAACAGCTCTCACAATCCAAGCCTTTTCGCCCAGCCGACGCTTTCCTTTTGCACTTTTCGATTCATTCCTTAAATTCTAGTTCATCATGTCTCTGGCAAACAAGGAAGTCACCCTCACCCGCGATTGTGAAGCGGTTCTGATCCCGAGCGGCGATCCGATCACTCTTCAAAAGGACACCCGCGGATATATCACGCAAACTCTCGGCGGGTCCTATACGGTAAATGTTGGGTTTGGTCTGGTGCGAATTGCAGGCGAAAATGCCGATGCCCTCGGTCTGGAACAGGAGGCACCTGCCGGACCCGAGATCGAATCGGATGGGCCGGTGACCGAGGAGATGGTTTTCGAACAGCTGAAAACCTGCTTCGACCCGGAAATTCCGGTCAATATCGTCGACCTCGGACTCGTTTACAGTTGCAGCATCTCCGAACTCGAAAATGGCAAACTGCGGGTCGATGTGCAAATGACGCTGACCGCTCCCGGTTGCGGAATGGGTCCGGCGATCGCCGCCGACGCGGAAAGCAAAGTCAAACTCCTTCCCAATGTCGAGGAGGCCGAAGTCTCGCTCGTCTGGGATCCACCCTGGACTCAGGATATGATCACCGAAGAAGGGAAAATGACGCTTGGCATGATTTAAGCAATGCGTTTAAATCAGCTCCTTCCAAACCTTTCAGCAAACTCAGCTATGTCCGATCAGGAATCGTCAAATCTTAACGTTTCGTTCGATGCGTATCTTCAACGCAAGTTTCTCAACGACCGGAAGGTCTTTCTCTGGGGTCAGGTAGACGAGGATTCAGCGAAAAGCGTCGTTGAAAAACTCCTCTATCTCGAATCATCCGATCCCGGTAAAGAGATCACCTTTTACATCGATACACCGGGCGGTTCCATCACCTCCGGAATGGCGATTTACGACACGATCAAATTGATCAAGTCTCCTGTTAAAATTGTCGTTATGGGGATGGCCGCCAGCATGGGATCGATCCTGCTCAGCGCAGCCAAAAAAGGGAACCGATACGTCTTTCCTCATTCCCGCGTCCTGATTCACCAACCGCTGATCACCGGACGAATGGTCGCCCCCGCAGTCGACATCAATATCCAGGCCACGGAAATGGAGCGTCTGCGCGATGAACTCAACCAGATTCTCGCCGATGCCTCCGGTCAGCCGCTCGAAAGAATCGCCAAGGATACCGACCGCGACTTCTATCTGACGGCAAAAGAGGCGATCGAGTACGGACTGGCAGACAAGATCGTCACGGAAATTTAGTTCGTTCTGTCGATTATTAGGCTGTTCCTGCCGTCTTCCGGACGAGCGGGAACAGCTTTTTTTTATCGCCCAGATTTCCCTCAGCTTTAGTTGCCCCGTTCAACCGCCTGAAGCGCGGTGCGCCATTGATCAGCCAACCGCCGCTCATTCAACCGACGCGCAAGAAGAAGGCCGTCCCTCAAAAGTGGCTCTCTCAACTCCGCCGGAATCGGATCCATTTTCAACAAAACCCGGTACAGGCGAAGCGCCGCTTCGTGCGCTCCGAGCGAAGAAAGAAAATCGGCGGCTTCTTTTCCAAGCATCAGCTCTCCTGAACCTTTCGGCTCCCATTTCAAGTTTCCAAGCACCTCCACCGCCCCCCGGCGCTGACGTTGATCCGCTTTTAAACGCGCGACCTTCAACGCCAACGGCAACGACTCCAATTCCTCCAGCGCCGCCTCCCCTTCTTCAATCGCCGCCTCGATTTCACCCGCCTGAATCTTCAGATTCATCGCCCGAATCAGAGCATACCCGCTCCATTCATCGGCCTTTCCTTCTCCAAGATCCTTCAACTGCTCTTCAAGCGGGCGTTTAAACGGACGGTAAAGCGGATCGCCGATCAAAACTCCCTGCCAACTCAATGCCGGATTCGCATACGCCGCCGCATCTCCGACCGTTCCGCCCGCCGCCAACCACTCGAAAACCAGATTCGGCCGATGACTCGCACCGAGAAGAGGTTCATAAACATTTCCAAATGTCACCGCCGCCCCGCGCGCAACCATCGGTCCGGCCCAACCGCGATTTTTACTCCTCACCGTTCGCGCCGAAAAACTGTGAATATGAAAAGCAATCGCACCCGGCGGAAACCGGAAACCATCGACCGCAAAAGGACCGTTCACATCGTTGGCATACCATCCAAAATAGAGAGCGGGCGCATCAAAACGGGCGGCAGCCGGAAAGGTTCCCTTTTCCTCCCGCCGTTCGGTATCGAATCCGAGAGCCCCGATCTGAACTCCGGTCGCCTCCAACATGTCGGTTCCATCTTGCCACGGACCGGCTAGATCGAGATAAGCCCGGCCACGCAATCCCCGTTCCTCCGCTTCAATCGCACGATCGACCAATGCCAACGCATCCGAAACCGACGGTCCGTCCAGACGAGCGACTTTAATCACCCGATTGAGATCGCTCTCCGGAGGATTTCTGTTTCCAAAAAGCGGATTGACCACCATCGAGAAGGACGGGAGAAGGACCGTTAACAAAGAGAGTTCGGAATCGACCGAGGCCGCGTTCACCGCCAGATGAGCATCGGGAACAGAATTCCGCATCGCCTCCGTGATCCGGCTTTCATCATTCGCAATCCGCAACGGCACTCCGCGACAAAGCACGAGATAGGAAATTCGATGACCGTCGATCGCGCTCCGGTAACGGCCCTCGGAATCGGTCAATCTCGTCGGAAATCCGGAAAGCCATTCCTCCTCCAACAATTTCAATTGAAGCGGATTGCGGATCGTTTCAATAAATTCAGTCCGGGTAATCGTTTCAGAAACCGGCGCATCGATCCGAATGATGTTTTTCTTCGGAATATTCCGCTTTTCCGCATAATGTTCCCCGACTTTGATCGAACCGGAATCCCGCTCGTTGACAACGATCACCACCCGTTTCGCCAATTCTTCGACGTCGATGCCGGGATAGAGAAAAAGCGGGAAAAGGAGGTTCAGAAAGAGCAGCTGAAAGAAAATTCGCACCATAATAATCGATCCCCAACGGTGCGGATCCCTGCGAAATGATCAGTGTCGGACCGCAGCAATCCGGTTCGTTGCTTGGTGATACTGCTTTATACCAGCAACAAGCGATTCGACAAGCTTATCCTGATAGGCCGACGTCCGCACCCGATGGGCTTCCTCCCGATTCGATAAATAACCGGCCTCAACAAGAACAGCCGGCGCTTCGACGGTGCGCAAAACCGAAAATCGTGCCCGCTTCAATCCGCGGTCAAACGAACCGAGATCGCGAAGAAGTTGGCGATGAAGAAAAAAGCCGAGGAGCGCATTCCAATGATCGTTCTCATTTCCGGGATATCCGATCGAATCGGATGCAGCCGCTTCTCCTTGGCCGGTCGACCGCTGACCGCGCGGCGTCAGAAGATAGGTTTCCGTTCCTCTCACATCCGATTTCCCAACGGCATTGAAATGGATACTGATAAAAAGATCGGCGCCAACGCGATTCGCGAATGCTGCCCGCTCCTCCAACGAAACATACTCATCGGCCGTCCGCGTCAATCGCACCCGGTAACCTTCCTCCTGCAACCGACGCGCGAG